>JALELK010000019.1 GCA_022768745.1 Lachnospiraceae bacterium | reverse complement strand
GATGTATCCGGTCTGCATCGTTGTGGAAAATGCGGAGGGTGAGTGAATATGGAACAGGTCATGTTATTGGGGTTTTTAAGTATTTGTGCTCTTGAGGATTTATTAAAGAAGCAGATGCATTTATTCTACATTATTGGATTTGCGTTACTGGGAATTGGCATTCAGATATATGAAGGCCGGTTGGAACTGGAAAAAATTCTGCTGGCCAGTCTTCTAGGGGTGGTTGTTTGCATTCTCGGAAAATTTTCAGATGAAAGAGTGGGGATAGGAGATGGAGCAATGTTGATAACTACCGGAATTTATTTAGGTTTTTGGGAAAACACCCTTGTATTTTGGTTGGCATCTATGGGCGCAGCATTGGTGGGGATGTTGCTCTACATTATTTTTAGAAAGCCAAGTTACTATCGCATACCCTTTGCACCATTTTTGTTAGGAGCATATTTGTTGGTGTTGATGATAGGAGAAGGTGGGATAGTGTGAAAATTCTTTATCAATTAAGAATCAGAAGAATAACAAGAATACAGTTGCAGGGAAGCTACACAGTAGAAGCGACTTGGATTATTGCGATATCATTGAGCATGATCAGCGCATTAATGATGGTGGGGTATGATGTGTTTCGGGATAGTATTGCACTGACAAATATTAAAGTAAGCGGAGTGGACACAGTGGATTTATTTCGGAAGGGCGCTGTCGTTTCAGATATTTTTAAAGACTTGAAGTGAGGTGGAATATGGAAATTAGTTATAAGAGAACACAAAGGGAAAGCTATATGATTATTCAGGGAGAGTATGTTGCGGATGATTATGAGGAGCGGATGTTAAGGGAAAATGAAATTTCTTCACTGTTAGGATTTTATACCATGCAAATGGATGGAAAATTACAATTCTGGCATGACATTTCAGGAAAACAGTCCTTTGTGGATTATTTGGATCAGGAAGAAGTATCTGTGGCATCAGTGGAACTTCTGTTCAGACATTTAATTATGGCCTTTGAGGAATTACAAAAATATCTGATACGGGAGAGCCATATTTTATTGCAACCGGAAACTATTTACATCGGTAAGCAGGATTATATGCAGATATATCTGTGCTATTGTCCGGAGAAAAAAGAGGGCGGACTTGCATTAGAAGAATTACTTTCTTGTCTTATTGAAAAGGTGGATCATAAGAAAGAAAAGTTGATGCAACTTTGCTATGAACTGTATGAAATGACTCTGCAGGAGGAGACTACACTTTATCAATTATATAACCGGGTAAAAGAGGAAAGCATTGAGGTGGTTGATGAGAGTGTATCTGTTGTAATGGAGGAAAAGATGTTAGAACCCCAGTTGCCATCCTGGCAGGAAGAGGTGTCGGGAGAGGATATCTATTGCCAGAGCAGATGGGATGAGGTAAAGGATAAAGTGATACAAAAAGGTCGAAAAATAAAGGAGCTGATTGGAAGCTGGGGGAAGGAAAAAGAGACACCGGACACCTGGGAGGACTTTTTGATTGAGTCAACGCCTTCCAAAAAAGAACCTACAGAGCTTCTTTATGATGGAAAGAGAAAGTGTGAGGGGAAACTGGTTTATCAAGGCGTTGGAAGGGAGAAAGATTACGATATTCAAGGGGAAAGCTTTCGTATCGGACACAGTGAGCAGGACAATGATGCCTGTTTGAAATCCAGTGCGGTGAGCAGACATCACGCCAAAATCACCCAGGAAGAGGGCGTCTTTTACATTGAGGATTTGAACAGCACCAATGGCACCTATGTAAATGGAGAGCCATTATCCTATACGGAGCGGCGCAGGTTAGAATCTATGGATAAAATCCATTTTGCGGATGTGTATTATATTTTCTGTTAAGATTATTATCTTCACTTTTATATTTGTCATTCTATTCAGGTTATCCTTGTGTTTTTTGCCTGCCCTATCTATAATGAAGGGCATAGGAAAGGGAAGGTATTTGACCATGTCAGAAGTGTTGGATTTCGCAAAGAAAGTGCCGATTACGGTGGGACTTGTAATTCTAAATATAGTTACTTTTCTTGTGTTAGAAATTATGGGAGATACCACAAACGGACAGTTTATGCTGGCTCATGGAGCATTGAACCCGGAGATGGTTTTGTATGGGAGACAATGGTATCGGTTGATGAGTTCTATGTTTCTGCATTTCGGGGGGATTCATCTGGCTAACAATATGTTCTTGTTGCTGGTATTAGGACAGTTATTGGAAAGAGCGGTGGGACCTGTTAAATATTTCGCCATCTATTTTGGCTCAGGTCTGATAGGAGCTTTTGTCTCTTTGGTTCATATGCTTTTGGTGGGTGCAAATGATATTTCCGCCGGAGCTTCTGGTGCTATTTTTGGCATTATCGGAGGATTGGTTGTGGTGGTTTTGGTTCACAAGGGAAAATATCAGGAATACACCACAAAAAAGATGCTTCTTATGGTGGCGTTGGCACTTTATGCAGGATTTTCTACCTCCGGCGTGGATAATTTCAATCACATCGGTGGGGTTATCGGAGGAGTCGTTCTGACGTTTTTTATTTATGGAATACCATATTTAGTACGGTCGCACAAAGGTTTAACTCTGGGTAAAAAGAATTGATTTTGATGGATAAACATTTTATACTTGATGTATTGAGAATGAAAAAGAGGATTTCCGGATGAAGGTAAATATTTATTATGGTGGTCGGGGTGTGATTGATGATCCTACCCTGTACGTACTTAAAAAGATGGAAAGTGTTCTGGTGGAACTTCGGGTGGAGGTTCACCGATACAATATTTATGAGCAGAAAAATGCGATTTCTACATTGCCACAGACATTAAAGGATGTGGATGGAGTGATTCTTGCTACAACTGTGGAGTGGCTTGGAATCGGTGGATATATGAACCAGTTTTTAGATGCCTGTTGGTTGTACGGAGACAAAGAGAGCATTGCCTCCATCTATATGCAGCCGGTGGTGATGTCTACCACTTATGGAGAGAGAGAAGGCGTACTCACTTTGGAAAATGCTTGGGAAATCTTAGGCGGTTTGCCTTGTAGCGGTCTTTGCGGTTATGTGGAGGATATGGTGAGCTTCGAGATGAATCAGGAGTATGCCCATATTATTGAGAAGAAGGCAGAAAATCTCTACCGCACCATTTCTCAGAAATCGAAAGGATTGCCTACCAGTAATCAGGCGGTTACCAGAACGGTACAGCGTACCCAGCATTTGGAACTGACACCTCAGGAGAGCGAGCAGCTTTCCCAGTATGTATCCAATGACTCCTATGTGAAAAAACAAAAGGAAGACATTGAGGAGCTGTCCAATATGTTCCGAGGTATGATGGGACAGGAGGCACAGGATAAGGCCACAGAGTATATTATGGAGTTCCAGTCTCATTTTGTACCACAGCCGGATTTTTCGGCCAGATATCTGTTTATGATTGGTGGCAAAAGGAAGCCATTATTTATTGGAGTCGATGGGGAAGAAATCACCTGCCATTATGGTCAGGAAGAGGAGATTGATGTGTATTTAAAGATGCCTCAGGACATTATGAATCAATTGGTGAACGGACAGATGAC
>JALELK010000105.1 GCA_022768745.1 Lachnospiraceae bacterium | reverse complement strand
AAACCAGAGAATCCAAAGAGTAACTATGCGGTTACCGGATTGTATTTCTATCCGGCAGGAGTCAGCAGGATGGCAAATCAGGTGAAACCATCTGCACGTGGAGAGTTGGAGATTACAACTTTAAATGACATGTATCTTCAGAAACAGATATTGAATGTGCAGCTTTTGGGAAGAGGATTCGCATGGCTGGATACCGGAACGATGGACAGTCTGATTCAGGCTGCAGAATTTGTACAGATGATCGAGCATCGTCAGGGTGTTACAATCTCTGCACCGGAAGAGATTGCCTATATTAACAAATGGATTGACAGGGAAAAATTACTCGAGTCCGCTACACGTTATGGAAAGAGTCCGTATGGAGCACATTTGCATGCGGTTGCAGATGGAAAAGTTCGGTATTAACAGAAGGGAGCGTAAAAAGTGGGTCAGATTTCAGTAGAAAAGAATGTTGGTGGCATTGAAGGATTATGTGTGATCACGCCGGCAGTACATGGCGATGAGCGTGGATATTTTATGGAAACATACAATGAGAGAGAGATGCAGGAGGCTGGTTTTGATATAAAATTCGTACAGGATAACCAGTCGATGTCTGTAAAAGGAGTATTGCGCGGACTGCATTTTCAGATTCATTATCCACAGTGCAAGCTGGTGCGTGCCGTTCGCGGAAGCGTATTCGACGTAGCGGTAGATTTAAGAGAGGGCTCTGCGACATATGGTAAATGGTATGGAGTGGAACTTACCGAGGAGAACAAGAAGCAGTTTTTGATTCCGGAAGGATTTGCGCATGGTTTTCTGGTATTATCCGATGAGGCAGAGTTCTGCTATAAGGTAAATGACTTCTGGCATCCGAATGATGAGGGTGGTCTGGCATGGAATGACCCGGCAATCGGAATTGAATGGCCGCAGGTAAAAGGCACATACGATGGCACACCTTCTGCGACTGGATACATGATGGAAGATGGTACGGCACTTACATTGTCTGAGAAGGACCAGAAGTGGCCGGGACTGGAGAAACTACAGTAATCGAAAATAGAAATATACGAATATACGAATATACGAATAGATAGCCTTCGGATATCAGCAGAAGTGGTGGTGTCCGAAGGTTTTTTGAAATATGATTTCCTATATGATTAATAATATGCTAGAATAAAATCATCCCAAGAGGAAAGGTGTGCTAGAAAAGGAATTATCAAGTTATGAAATGCAAAATTGATGTAAGTGTTATAATACCAGTATATAATTCGGAAAAGTATATCGCTGATATATTAGATGACCTGATAAAACAAACTTATGAGAATTTCGAGGTGATTGTGATCAATGATGGTTCGCAGGATGGAAGCCAGAAAATTCTTGAAGAATACGAAAAGAAAGATGATAGAATACGTGTTCTTGAAGTGATGAATGCAGGGGTTTCAAAAGCTCGTAATTTAGGTATTTCAATAGCTAAGGGGGAATATATCCGTTTTATTGATGCTGATGACAGAATAAATGAAGATTCACTCAAATATATGATGGATATTGTAAAAGACAATCCGACCATAGATATTGTGATTGGTACATTTCGTTCAATTCCGGAGATGAATTATTATTATGGAGAGTATCTAAAACCGGGAAAACATACATTAGAAGAAATCTCAGTTGATTTTTTGCATAATGTAAAAAGCTTTTATTATGGTGTTGTATGGAATAAGCTTTATAAACGAAGCTTTATTTCAAAGCATAATTTGCTTTTTGATGAAAATTTGATATGGTGTGAAGATTTTATATTTAATTTGCAGTATTTTAATTGTTGTGAATGTTTCTATACGCTTCCATTGGATAAAATAGTTTATGATTATATACAACATGAAGGGAGTGCAACAAAAAGCATTCAGAGTATGCCGGACGAAAAAAGTCATGTTATAGAGAAAATCAATTTATATAGAGAAAAAGAGGCAAAAAAATTCTTTGATAGAGCAGGGCTGTCGGATGTTTTTGAGATAGAGTGGAAGTATTCTTTTTTATTTCTGGAGCTTATGGCGATTGCAAAAAATCAGAAAATTAATTTCAAAGGTAAGAAAGATAAGACGAAAGAATTACTTACAAAAGCAGGTATGCATGAGTATATAAAACTAAAAAAAAATTATCTAAAAAAGGAACCGTTTTATCATTTTACATATCAGGTGATTGAAAAGGAAAGATATACTTTGATGACACTGTACTTATGCATATATGCTTGGATGTCAAAAAATACGAATGTACTTAAGTGGGTATGGAAAAAGCTTGGAGGAAGAAGACCAAAGGTGTTGTAGTATTATGAAGATTAGTATTATTATTCCAGTATATAATGTGAGAAAATATATTAAAGAAGCTATTCTATCGGCTATGAATCAAAGTTATACAAATACGGAAATTATACTGATTGATGATGGCTCGACGGATGGTTCGGGTGAAATATGTGATGAATATAAAGAAAAAGATGTACGTATAACAGTTATTCATCAGGAAAACAAAGGACTATCTGCTGCAAGAAATGCAGGAATTGATTGTGCTACTGGAGATTATTTGTTTTTTTTGGATTCGGATGATTATATTTCGGAAGATTGTCTGGAATGTATGCAACAATGTGCAAAACAATATCAGGCAGATATTGTTTATGCCAGGCATAAGAAGTTTGAAGATGGTCAGAGTGTTTCAATTCAGAATGAAAAAAATGATCTTTCTATAAGTGTTGTTGAAAAAGAACAAATCATTGAACGATTGATGCGTGTTGGCCCGTGGTGCGATGAAAATGTAGTTATATCCTGTAATAAATTGTACCATCACAGATTGTTTCAGAATATTCGATTTCCCGTAGGAAAAATTCATGAAGATGAATATATTGCGCATGCTTTATATTATGCTTCATCATGTATTATTTTTTTAGATGCGACAACCTATTTTTACAGAGTGAGAAGCGGAAGTATAATGACAGAGAAAAAATTCCATTTACAGCAATTTCTTGATTCGTTTGAATTTGGAAATGAAAGGGTGGAGTTTTGCAAAAAATATATGCCTTCCCTTTATGCAAAAAGTGTCCGGGCATATATTGATAATATGCAGGTTCAGTATCTTCTTAGATGCTCTTTAAAGGAACACAAAATGATGCGATGCGAAATCGTTGGACGTATTATTAAAATGCAAGGAGCACTTTGGAAAACGCAATCGGTTAAATATTGTTTAAAAACTATTTTTTTCCTAATCAGTCCGAAAAGTTGGAGAAAAAAGTACTGGGGATAAGTGATGATAAAATTTTCTATTGTAGTACCTGTTTATAATGCAGAAAAGTATCTGAAAAATTGTCTTGATTCTATATTACATCAAACTTATAAATATTATGAGGTAATCATGGTCGTTGATGGATGTATGGATTGTTCTGAAGATATTTGCAAAGTCTATGCAGACGGTGACAGCCGCTTCCATTTATACAGAAAAGAAAATGGGGGGAGCGGTTCTGCACGTAATCATGGATTACAATATGTGACAGGAGAGTATGTTTGTTTTGTAGATAGCGATGATGTGATTCAGAACAATTTATTGGAAACTGTATATAAAAAAATAAAAATGGCAGATGCTCAGGTATATATTTTTAACTATCATGTGAGCTTTGATAAAGAGATGTCTGTTTTTTGTCCGGATATGAAAGAAGAAATTTATACATTTGATACACCAGAAAAAAAATTTCAGTTGCTTATGAATTTGCTATATTTTGAATATGCTTTCAGTGTATGGAATAAAGTGTATCGTGCTGATGTGATTCAAAATAATGATTTGACATTCCCTGAAGATGTTACAGTTGGGGAGGATTTGTGCTTTAATATGAAATATTTTCTCTATTGCAGCAAAATCAGTGTGATCAGTCAGAAATTATATTTTTATAATGTTCATGAAGATTCTATTATGAATCATAGAGAAAAAACAATCCCCTGTCTGGATGATTCGGTGCTCTTTTTGAAAGATGTGTCTGAATATTACAAAAGAAATGCACCTCGATACATTAGGCGTCATTTTTCTATCTTGATTTATGAAGGAATGAACAATCAGTATTATAAATATTCCCATCAGACAGTTATAAACAGTATCAGAAATATGTGCTACAAAGGACTTCATCGCAAATATACAATCTATATTTTGTCTCATTTTATACTGTTTATACATTATTATGGAATTAGACATGCAACCAAGATTATGGAAAAAAATGTGAGGTATCTTTTTGAAAGATAATACAAAGATCAGTATCATGGTCATAACTTATAATCATGAAAATTATATTGCTAAAGCCCTAGAGAGCATTTTGATGCAGGAGACAACCTATGCATATGAGGTGATTATAGGAGAAGATTGCTCCACAGATCACACGATGGATGTGATAATGAAATATAAAAAACGATTTGGCAAAAAAATGCATTTGCTTGCAAGACAGAAAAATGTGGGAATGATGCGAAATGTACTGGAATGTCTTGACTATTGTAAGGGAGAATATATAGCCTTCCTGGAAGGGGATGACTATTGGACGGATCCGCATAAGTTACAGACACAGGTGGATTATATGGAAAAGCATAATGCATGTATACTGACGTCACATGGATGGATGATTGTTGACCGGGAGGAACGGATTGTATCAAAAGCTCATATGAGTCCTGAAAGACATGTATATGACTTTGAACAATTTGTTTCTTATGAGTTGCCGGGGCAGGCTTCTACATGGATGGTACGAAATGAAATTGACAAAATAAGGAAAGAGTGCATGCCTCTTTTGAAAAAGTATTTCTGGATTGTGCCAGACAGAAGTATTACATTTGTTTTATTATTATATGGAGAAATACACATTTTGCCGGAAAACATGAGTGCATATCGATATGTGATTGAAAAAGATGGACAAAACTGGTCCTCAAAGCATGATGTGGAGGCAAGACATAATTTTATATCGATCAGTATTCAGATGATTGGTCTTGAGCATATGGCAAAGAAAAAAAATATTACACTTGATTTTTATGAAACAAGAAAATATGTATTGAAAAAATCAAGAAAATATTACAGAGAGACACATAACAAATGGATATGGATACAGGGAGTACTTCTTTTTTTGTTGGAACCCCAAAAAATACGTTTACTTAAGGAGCTTTTTCATGCGTGAAAAAATATATGTGACAAAACCGTTTTTGCCTTCCAAGGAAGAATATATGGAGCAAATCAGTAGCATGTGGGAGAATCATATGCTGACGAATGCAGGAAATATACATAATGAACTTGAGCTAAAATTGCGGGAATATTTGGGGACAGAGGAGTGCGTATTATCTGTGAATGGTCATATGGCGCTTGAGATGCTTCTTCAGGCCATGAAACTGAAAGGAGAAGTAATTACGACGCCATTTACTTTTGCATCTACGACGCATGCGATTGTTAGAAATGGTCTGATTCCGGTTTTTGCAGATATCAACGAAGAAGATTATACAATAGACCCTGAGTCGGTTGAAAAACTGATTACGGACAGAACCTGCGCAATTTTACCTGTGCATGTATATGGAAATGTCTGCAATGTAGAACGTTTGCAGCATATTGCAGATAAATATCATTTGAAATTAATCTATGATGCAGCACATGCTTTTGGTGTTGCGTATAGAGGTCGCCCTATTGGATGTTACGGTGATGCGTCAGTTTTCAGTTTTCATGCGACGAAGGCATTTCATACGGTTGAAGGTGGAGCAGTAGTCACAAAAGATCATATACTTGGTGATACAATACGGCATATGCGGAATTTTGGCATTTGCCAGGATAATGGGGAGTGTATGGAAATTGGAACGAATGGAAAGATGAGTGAATTTCATGCAGCAATGGGACTTTGCAATTTAAAACATATCAATGAAATTACTGAGAAAAGAAAACTTGTGGTGGAAAGATATTATAGTCATTTAGACAAGGTAAAAGGAATAAGGACCCATAAGGCAGATATGCAGATTCAACAAAACTATGCGTATTTTCCAATCATAATCGAAAGGGAAAAATACGGAGAATGCAGGGATGAATTATGTCAGAGATTGCAGGATGAAGGCATTTTTGCAAGAAAATATTTCTATCCGTTAACAAAAAAACTGGCATGTTATGGAAATGATTTCTCTAGGGACGGAACACCTGTGGCTGATTATATTTCGGCATCGGTTTTGGCATTGCCATTATATGCAGATTTGTCTTTTCAGGATGTAGATCGTATATGTAATATTATTAGCAGGAAATAAGTGTGATATGAATAAAATAAAAAAAGTAATCAAAAAAATAAAAGAAGGTTTTGTAAAGGAGGCTTTTCGACAGATTATATGGATTTATGCGCTTGTAAACAAGCATAAAAAAGGATTACTTGCATATTCTGCTATCAGTATGGTCAGTATGCTGATTACGACATTTTTCAGTGTACAGATAAAGGGAGTAATCGATTACCTTCTTGCAGAAAATTGGATGAAAATAATGACATTGCTTTTGATTTATATTATCGTAGGCCTTGTTAATGTTGTGCTATCGGTTGGGGGACAACGGTTATCTGCAACAATCAATATAAAAGTGAGAAGCGATTTATGTGCAAAAACTTACAGTAAACTTGTACATGCAAAATGGGAGCAACTTGCGGAATTTGATTCCGGTGATATGTTGACGCGTATTCAGGAAGATGTTTCTACTGTTGCGGGAAGCACTGTGGGTTGGGTGCCTTCAGTTATAATCAATACGGTTCAGGTTCTGTTGGCATTGGGAGTCATTCTTTATTATGATGCAAGTATGCTTGTGGTTATTATTCTTGTTGCCCCCATTCTGCTGGCAAGTTCACGTATTTTTCTGGGAAAAACATATTTCAGCAATCGTGAACAGCGTACAGCTGCAAGTAATCTGACGTCTTTGTATAAGGAGACTTTTACAAATTTACAGTCTATAAAGGCGTTTGGTTTGCAAGAGACATTTTGTGAAAAAGAAGCAGTGGTGCAGAGGCAAAAGGCGGACAAGGATCTGGATGTAAATAAATATTCGCTATTGTCATGGAGTGTTATGTATGTATGTGGTCAGTTTGTTGCTCTGATATGTCTTGGGTGGGCAGTATATCATATATATACAGGTGTGATTACGCTTGGAACGATGGCTCTTATTTTAGTTATGGCAGGATTGATATCATCAAATTTTAAGTCGTTGATCCAAATGATTCCTACTGCGATGGGGACGATTACGGCAGCAGAGCGTGTACAGGCAATGCTGGCACTTGAAGAAGAAAAAGATATCAATGATGATATAGAAAAATTAAAAAAAGATGCTTTACAGTATGGTTTGGGAATGAAAGTAGAAAATCTGAGCTTTTCATATCATAACGGTAAGAAAGTGTTTGATCATGCAAATTTCGAAGTACCACAGGGGCAAACGGTTGCTTTGGTTGGAGCGTCAGGCGAAGGAAAAACGACGATGCTTCGTTTGTTACTTTGCATTGTTGCCGGGCAACAGGGAGGTACTTATTTTACACTAAAAAATAAAAAAAGAAAATTATCAGTTTCGACGAGAAAATTAATTGCATATGTACCCCAGGGAAATACGATGATGCATGGAACAATACGGGAAAATATTGCTATGATGAAACCAGAAGCTTCGGATGAAGAAATTATAGAGGCATTAAAAAAGGCTTGTGCATATGAGTTTGTACAAAAATTGCCCAATCAATTGGATTATGAAATTGGAGAAGCAGGCATAGGATTTTCAGAGGGTCAAAATCAACGTCTGGCTATCGCCAGGGCATTGTTATGCGATGCCCCGGTGCTATTGTTGGATGAAGCAACTTCAGCACTTGATGTTGCAACAGAGCGGATGCTACTACGTAATCTTATGGAAAAAACTGGTCGGAAGACCTGCATTCTTACTACACATAGACCTAGTGTATTATCTATGTGTGACCGGGTCTATCAGATATCTGATAAGAAAATGAGACAGTTGCAGATGAAAGAAATCGAACAATTAATGAGAGAGTTTTAGAGAGATTAGAGAATAAAAAGAGGAAAAGAATATGGTATTAGGAATATTTGGCGCAGGAGGAAGCGGAAAGCTGGCTGTGGATTTTGCACATAGAGTAGATCCACATCATGATAGATGGAGCGATATTATTTTTATTGATGATGTTGTTAAAAGGAGAGAAGTATATCATACACCAGTTTACCGGTCAAAAGAGATTCTGACCGATTCTAATTTGAAAAATAATCTTGAAGTTGTAATTTCTTTGGGAAATCCAGAGGCAAGAGAAAAAATATTTCATAAAATGAAAGAAGCAGGAATATGTCTGGCGACTATGATTGATCCGCAGGCACAGATCTCGGAAAGCGTGCAATGTGGAGAAGGTGTTGTAATATGTGATGCATTTATTGGAAGTGACACTTATATCGGAGATAATACAATTATCTATCAGGATGCAGTCATAGGTCATGATGTATCCATCGGGAAAAATACAATTATTTCCGCAAAATGTTTTATTGCCGGTCATTGTACTATAGGAGACCGGGTATTTATGGGGCCAGTGTCTGTAATGAGAGACAGGTTGTTCATTGAAGATGATTGTGTAATTTCAATAGGTGCAACTTTATTTAAAGATATGTCATGTAAGATGGTGGCTATTGGAAATCCTGCGAAAATTATAAAGAGAGAGATGGAAAAGGGGCTTTTTGATAAGTAGTAAAAAGGGTACAAAAAATATAAAAAGGGGATTGAAAATATAGACTATGAGAACGAAGATAAGAGTATGGAGAAAACAGGCACTTCTGTTATGTTGTCTTGTAATGGTTTGTTCTGGACTATTGGAAAAAGCAGATATGAACAGGCAAACATATGCGGCTACGACAAATAAAGAGCAAGGAGTGACATGCCTTCGTCAGACAGTGGATGATAAGTTAATAATACCGGACAAATACAATACTGGAACATCCGGAAAACTAAAGAAAGTACAGTTGGCTGATACGATAGAAAATATACAATTTATGAGCGGAAGTGACAATACAAGAAATGTATTGGATTTCTATTATATGAATATAAAGAAAAAAGGAACGATTATATTTGAAAATTATGATTTTTCTGTATGTCCGCTTTCTATATATCATGCAGATCAGATAGACAGAAACATCAAGCTTGTATTTAAAAATTGTAAATTTTCTCAGTTTGCAGGAAGTAGATCCACAACAAAAATAAAATTGGAGTTTGAAAGATGTTCATTTCATAATTTTTCTGGAAGTAATGCAATGTTTGACAGATGCAAATTTGGGCAAAGTTATAATGATGGCTTAAATCCGTTTCAAAATGTTACAGTGAAGAATTGCTTTTTTTATGATTTGGGTAGTAAAAAATCTATAGATACAACTATTCATTCTGATGGAACACAGATATACGGCTGGAAAGATATCGATGCAAAAAATATAATATATAAAAACTGTAGATTTGAAATTCCGCCAATTGCCCCAGAAGGTAGCAAAGCGGGAGTAAATGCATGTATTATGCTACAGCTTGAATATAGTAATGGAACAAACATTCACTTTGAGGATTGTATTGTAAATGGGGGAGGTTATAGCATATATGCCGAAAGTAAGTTTGATGTATATAATTTAAAGAATGCATCGTTTAAAAATATTCGAGTAGGTTGTGCTAAAAAATATGGAAATGTCTATCCAAAAATGTCACCAGAAGTGTCATTTTATAGCATGAGTGAGACTGATAAATTGTATATTAGCTCTGTTTGGAAAGAGAAGAACAAGACATTTCTTAGTGTTACAAATGATACGTGTCGACAACGTAAATTACTAGTGATTACGGATAAAGGAGCGTTTAAATATAGCATTCCGGCGTGCAAAAAAGGAAACCAAATGACTTCGAAAGACAAGTATGAAGATATGCCCTTTGATCAGAAAATTATCATTCCAAAACAATGCAAATATATTATATGTTATGATAACACTTTTTCTGGAGCAGCAAAACAGATTCGGTTTGTGAACTGGAGTAAAAAAACAGTATATTTGACTAAGAAAGAGGGGAAAAAACTATTTTCTAGAAAAAAAGATATTATTGCATCTGGAAAATGTGGCGAAAATGTAAAGTATACAATTACGAAAAATGGAGTACTTACCCTGTCAGGAAAAGGGGAGACATATTCTTATAATTCAGGTGAGCCTGCACCATGGATAAAACAGGCAGATATTATTAAAACTATAAAGATAAATAAAGGAATTACCACACTTGGGAATCAGCTTTTTTCTGATTGTATTGCGGTGCAAAAGGTAACATTACCTTCCACAATCAAAACAATTGGAAGTAGAACGTTTTATGGATGTTTCTATCTCCAGAAAATACAATTGCCAAATCAAATAAAGAGTATAGGAGACTTGGCATTCTCCAATTGGACAAAAATTCAGTATAAATAATATAATATTGTTGGTGTCTGGTTGAAAACGTATTGCACATATGATACCATGATTATATGGTACTTTAGTCACGAAAAATAAAAATGTGATAGGAGAAGTGTAAGTTATGGGAAAAAAGAGAGTAATACGTGCGTCTATAGTGATGTTGGGACTCGTTGTATTGTTAACAGGGGTCGCTTTAGGAAATAATTCTTATGTAAAAATTGAAGATGATCCAATTGCCCTTAGTGGGACGGAAGAAACTGGAACTGTACTTGTAGAACAAACTGCAGATGATTTGAATGTGATTCCAGATAAATATAATACTGGAGCAAAAGGAAAACTTGAAAAAGTTGCATTAGGAGCTAAAATTGGAGAAATTCAACTTGTGGGTGGTAGTAATGCAACAAAAAATGTATTTGATTTTTATTATCGTAATAAAAATATTGTCGGAACTGTAACAATAGAAAATTATGATTTTTCTGCTTATCCGATTACACAATATAGTCTTGATAAAACAAAACGGAAAATTTGTCTTGTGTTTAATAATTGCAAATTTTCTAAAATAATTTTAGATAAAAACTGTGGTAATATTTCGTATAAATTTAATGATTGCTCAATTGAAAGCTTTTATGGCAGTAATGCAAGTTTTGACAGGTGTAAAATAGGTGAAACTTATAATGATGGAATGAATCCATTTCAACAAGTCGAAGTGAAAAATTGTTTTTTTACAGATTTTGGCAGTATGAAAAATTTAGAAGGTGATGTTCATTCCGATGGTGTACAGATTTTTGGCGCTACAGGTATCGATATGAAAGATATTTCTTTTTCTAATTGCAGATTTGAAATTCCACCGGTAGTGCCAGAAGGAAGCAAAGCAAGTATCAATGCATGTATTACAATAAGTCCGGGAAAAAGTAGTGGAAAATCAATCTATGTAACAGATTGTATTTTAAATGGTGGTGGTTATAGTATATATGCATGTGCAAATGATAATATTGCATTAGATGATTTGAAAATATGTAATGTAAGGTTTGGTTGTGCAAAAAAATATGAGGCAATATATCATCGCGGAACAATGGGAATATCAATTGGATCGATCGAAGAAACAGAAAATTTATATGTGGCCTCTGTATGGAAAACAAATGGCAAAACACATTTTAGTGTAAGCAATGATACAAATCGAGACAGAGTATTAAAGATAATTACAGATTTGGGCGAATATAAATATATCATTCCAGCATGTAAAAAAGGAAATGATATGACATGCAATGATAAGTATTCGGAAATGCCATTTGACATTGATATAACTATAGATAAGAATGTGAAATATGCTGTTTGCTATGATGAAACGTTTGAGGGTGTTGCGACGCAAATCAGGTTTATGAATTGGAGTGGAAAGAAAGTATTTATTTCAGAAGATGAAAAAAATAGTTTATTATCAAATGCAAATGAAATACTGGATTCTGGACAATGCGGAAAAAATATAACCTATGAATTGAATAAGGCTGGTATTCTTACACTGCAAGGAACTGGACAGACATATTCCTATAATTCAAAAAATAAAGCGCCATGGATGGACTATAGTGGGGAAATCAAGAAGGTTATAGTAAAAGAAGGGATAGATGGATTAGGCCATCAATTGTTCCTTAATTGTTCTTCTATAAAAGAGGTTGAGTTGCCAGAAGGATTACGTACAATTGGATCAAGAACTTTTTATAATTGTATTGGAATATCGACAATAACCTTGCCGTCAACTTTAAAAGAACTTGGCGATTCTTCATTACCATATTTTACTATTACCAATATTTATTATGCGGGTGATGATTGGAACAAAATAAATACCAAAGAAACAAATGAATTATTATATAAAAAGCTACATTTGTCTGAACAAATAAATTCTACAGCAAATAGTACGAAAGAAATACAGGGTGAATGCGGAAAGGATGTTTGTTATTCGTTATCAAATGATGGAGTTTTAAAGATTACAGGTAATGGAGAAACATATAACTATCATTCCCAAAAGCCGGCCCCTTGGTTTGATTACAGAAAACAAATAGTAAAAGTTGAAATTAGTGATGGCATTACAAAGGTTGGAGAACAATTATTTAGGGAATGTGAAAATTTATCACAAGTGCAGCTGCCGGAAAGCCTGATTGTAATTGGGAAAAACTCATTTATTTTTTGCCATAGCTTACAAGAAATTGAAATCCCTGTTAATGTTGAAAACATTCAGGAACGTGCTTTTGACGGAACTGCGTTAGATAAAGTTAAATATTTGGGAAACAAAGAACAATGGGATAAAATTATAATTGGTGATTATAATACAAAACTTGTTCAAAATGTTAATTGTGAGAAATAAAAATTATTAAAATGAGGTACTAATCAGGATTTAGTATCTCATTTTTTTATATGAACGTAAATAATTGAGCAAATTAGGACATAAGTCTCATTGCATTAAACATTGGATTGTTGTAAACTTATTTTGAAATTTTAAATAAATAACAGATATTAGTACAATACAATTATGTTAATGGAGTTATTCAAAACACTAAAATTATAATTTTAAATTGGAAAGGGAAAAAATGGAGAATAACAAAAGTGTTTCATTATATGAAAATGAAAATCAATTAATCGTGGCAGCAATTGACAAAATTGTTGTGGAGATTTTTAATAAAAATCAAGATGGAAAAGATGCACAATTAATTTTGTTAACAGGATGTTCTGCGTTAGCAGGTACTACTTCTACCTGTATTGGATTAAGTATTGCAGTTGCAAATACTCAAAGAAAAACATTGTTGATTGATTGTGACATGAGAAAAACAAAAAAATATAAGAAATTAAGCGAGCAGGCAACAATAGGATTAGCTGATTTTCTTTCACAGGATCATTTTCAAGAAGATTTTCGATTGGATGATATTATATATGAAACAAATATAAATAATCTATCCTATATTCCTTGTGGAGCTAATATTGATAATCCGACCAGATTGTTGTGTTCTACAAAGATGCATGAACTTATTGAATTTGTGAAGCAGAATTATGATTGTGTTATTTTTGATGTTCCTTCATTGACAATAGTGCCTGATGCACAGACTTTATTCCAAGAAGTTGATGGAATAATATTACTGTCTTCATTAGGAGAAACTAGTAAAAAGCAAGTGAAAGAAGCAAAATTTCGGATTAAGTCATACAAGAGTAAATACTATGGTATGATTGTTAACAAAATACCAACAGATATGTATAGAACAAATGTGAGAGATTATGATTATTATTTTGTTAATCAGAATGGGGAGCAGAAATTAAATAGAAGTCCTGCACATAAAAAATATATGCAAAGATCTGAAAGGGGGACAAAATAAAATGAAAAAAATCCATCATACATATTTTAAGAGAGTAGTGGCATTTTTTTGTATAATGATGATTATGTTTTTCACAAATCAATCAGAAATTATGGCTTCAACCATTCAAAATAACTCACCGATAATTATGGTGGAAAAATATACAGTTGATAGTGAAAAAATTGTTCCTGGACAAGATTTTACTCTCAAATTATATTTAAAAAACCATAATGATGACAGAAGTGCACAAGATGTAATGCTCAATTTGGAGAATCCAGATGGAGTTGCACCAGTGTATGGAACAACATCACAGGTATATGTGGGAACCATAGGTGCGGGCAAAACGAAAGAAGTAGAAATACAATATAAATCATGGGCCAGTATACAGGCTGAATGTCTTGATTTTACATTGACAATTGTATCAGATCAGCCTACGAATCAAGTGGTTTTAAGAATACCAGTAGGTGCAGATTCGCCGCTGAATGTTACATCTTCTTCGGTTCCTACTGAGGTGAAACTTGGAGAAGCAGGAAGTGCAGTTATTTCGTTTGAGGCATTAGCAGATAATAATGTGAGTGACATAACTATCATTTTAAGAGAAGGAACTACTAATATTGTCAATAGTAGTATCGGGAATGTGACAGCTGGATCTACTAAGACAAAAAAGATTCCGTTCTATATTGATAAAGTTGGTAAGCATGAGATTGAAATGCTTTTACAATATAATAATCAATTAGGACAGATACAGGAAGTTAGTTTGGGAAAATGGACTGTTAATGTTACTCAGGAAGGAGTTACAAGTGAAGATTTTTCCGGCAGTAATCAGAAGGCGACAGGTACTGAAACTGTCAGCAAGGAAAGAATTGCTGTATTAGGCGGCTGTGGTGTCGCAATATTATTGATTTGCACAATTATTGCTATTTTTTTACATAAGAAAAGATAGGAGGCAGACATGAAAATGAATATTAATGAATTGGAAACTGCGGATTATGATATTTTGGAAAATATTAAGGTGGCCTTATATAGACTATGGAAAATGAAAATAATTGTTATTCTTATGACAATTATTGGTTTTTTGTTCTTCGGAGTCTATGTTGGTTTAGTTGGCATTAAAACAACTTATTATACGACTGCCTCTATATATAGCGCTGTATATGGATCTTATGAAGATTCCATTGGAGGTATAACTGTTATGAACCAATACGCAAGCATGCTAGGCTCGACGAGAGTGTGTGATCGTGCGGCGAGCAGTTTGAAGGATTATGGGATAACTTCGAATGAACTTAGAAGTATGGTATCCAGTGGTAAGATAAGTCTCAGTGGTGCAAGCGCTAGCATGGATGCAAAGACTTATGGCACCAATCTTACATTGATTGTGGATGTTGACAGGTCTGATTGCGCGGTAGAGATTGCAAATGCAATGGCAAAGGCTTTTTCGGATGAAATAAATGATTTACTTGGAGTAAGCACATTACAGGTTATGGACGAGGCGATTTCTTATGTGTCGCATCGATCAATTAATCTGGCACTGTATTTTATTTTGTTTGGAATTGCAGCTTTTGTTGGTACATCAGCTGTTATATTCGTGAAAGAATTCTTTTCTTCAAAAGTGTACAGTGTAGCTCAGTGTGAACAGGATGAAAGATTTGTTTTAGGAATGATTCCTTATAATGAAGAAGAGAGGATGTAGTGTATGAAGATTGTATTTGCAGCTTCTTCAGGAGGTCATTTAGAACAGCTTCTTATGCTAAAGCCTTTAATGGAAAAGTATGATAGTGTTTTGGTTACTGAACAAACAGATTATAGCGCAGGCAATATGGGCATAAAGACTTATTATATGCATCAGATTAATCGTAAAGAATTGCTGTTTATCCCAAAACTGATTGCTAATTCCTGGAGATCTTTGGTCCTTATAGTAAAAGAAAGACCAAAAGTTATGATTACAACAGGAGTTTTAGCAGTAATTCCACTTGCATTAATGCTGAAAATATTTGGTGGAAAATTGATTTATATTGAATCGTTTGCTAAGGTGTGTTCTAAAAATTTGACAGGAAATCTGTTATACCATTTTGCGGATCGGTTTTATGTGCAGTGGAAAGAAATGTTGAATTTATACCCAGATGCAATTTATAAAGGGGGAATATATTGATGATCTTTATTACATTAGGTTCCCAAAAATTTCAATTTAACAGATTATTAAAAGAAATTGATAAACTGATTGACGATGGCGTGATAGAGGATGAAGTTTTTGCACAGATTGGGGCAAGCGAATATATTCCACGAAATTATAAATATGAGTATTTTTTAGATCGTAATCGGTTTGCTGAAATTATGAATAGCTGTGATACAGTAATTACTCATGGTGGAACAGGTGTGATAATTGGTGCAGTGAAAAAGGGAAAGAGGGTAATTGCTGTGCCCAGGCTTGCAAAGTATGGAGAGCATGTAGATGATCACCAGCTACAATTGCTTCATCAGTTTGATGATTTACAATTGATTTGCGCGTGTTATGAAATGAATGACCTTGGAGAGTGTTATAAGAATTTGAAAACAATGCAGTTTCGTCCATATGTTTCAAACACGGATGTAGTAATTGCATCAATTGATGAGTATTTAAAGAGTTTAGAATAAATATAAAGAAAAGAGAGTATGAAGAGAAAAAGGTATGATAGATAAGGGAAAACGCATCATTTGGAAATATTATGAGTTTTTTGTTACGAAGTTTAAAATATTAAAAGAGCAGAAAATCTTTAGTTATAAAAATGTAAAAGTAAAGTACATGCTTAAAGAAGAAAAAGGAGCAGATTCCTTGATTATCATATTTAGTGCATGTACACGTAAAGGTTTAAGGGCCAGGTATAATTATGTAAAAACCTTGGATGGAATATCCTCAAATAGACTGTATATATTAGATGACTATGCAAAAGATCGTAGGGGATCTTATTATATGGGAAAGAATTTTAAGTTTAATGAAGAAGAAGCTACTAATGTGCTGATTGCACAGGTCATTGATGCTTTGAAACCAAAAACACTTATTTTTTGTGGTTCAAGTAAAGGAGGATATGCAGCATTGAATTTTGGATTGGCATATTATGGTGCTCATATCATTGTTGGAGCGCCACAATACTATTTGACTTCATATTTGAAAAAATCTGAGAATTTTGCAACGTTAGAATATATATTGGGGAAGGAAAATACTCAAAAAGAGGATGAATTAGAATATCGTCTTCATAATAAAATATGTACAAATGATAAAAGATTATCTCAAAATATCTATATTCATTATTCAAATCAGGAACATACATATCAGGAACATGTCATATATATGTTAGATGATATGAAAAAGTATAATTATCATATCAGGGAAGATATTGCAAATTATCAAAATCATGGAGATCTTAGCTATTATTTTCCAGATTTCTTGAAACGAACAATTACAGAAATATTACATAATAAATAGTATGGGGCAGAATATGATGAAAAAGGTCAGTGTTATTATTCCAGTTTATAATGCTGAGAAATTTTTGGTAAAATGTATAGAGTCATTGGTAAAACAGACTTTAGAAGAAATTGAGCTGATTTTCATTAATGACGGATCTACAGATCTGTCATTACAGATTTTAAAAAAATATGAAAGAAATTTTCCTCAAAAAGTTATTGTTTATTCTAAAGAAAATGGAGGACAGGCATCAGCCAGAAATTATGGGATTCAAAAAAGTAATGGCAAGTATATTGGTTTTGTGGATGCAGATGATTATGTAGATACATGTATGTATGAAGAAATGTATAAAAAAGCATGTAATGAACATAGCGATTATGTAGAATGCAGATATCAATATCTGAAGATTGACGAAAAAGGATTAGAACAATCAATCAGACCATATGGTAATGTGCGACCATATAACAACCAAAAAGAGATGTTTATAGATCCCTTAGTTTCGCCATGGAACAAAATATATAAATCGGCTATTTTGAAAGAACATGGTTGCTTTTTTACAGAAGGCGTAATATATGAAGATACCGCTTTTTACACAAAGGTAATTCCATATTTGCATACACGCAGTTTTGTGGACAAGGCATATGTATATCATTATCTGTGGCCGGGGTCGACTATGAATAATAAAAAATATACTCGAATTGGTAATATTTTTCCTGTTCTTGAAGATATAATCAGTTATTATAAAGAAAACAACTTTTTTGGTAACTATAAAATGGAGTTAGAATATTTTTGTGTAAAAATTTTATTATGTAGTTCTTTGAAAAGAATTGCACAAGTAAATGATCGAACAATACGAAATGATTTGATTAAAAAAACACAGGAATTTATAAAAATACATTTTCCAAATTACAGGAAAAATAAATACATGCAAAAGGAAAAAATAGGACTATATATGCGGTGGATGAATAAAGTTACTATACCGATAGTGGTAAGCACTGCCCGGATTTGTAAAAAGAGGTAGATGAAACTTAGCGGAAAGGAGTTGCAGTTATGAAAATAGCATTTTTAATACTACACTATAAAAATGAAGATGTAACAAAACAATGTATTGAGTCACTTATTCAGTGTTTTGATATGGCAAACATACAAATTGTTATAGTAGATAATGCTTCTGAAAATGGAAGCTATGAGAAGCTGCAGCAAACATACAAAAAGTATAATAATATTTATCTCCTTCACAATGAAAAGAATTTGGGATATGCTGCTGGAAATAATGTAGGGTTTCGATATGCTAAAAATAATTTAAAAGCGGAATGGATATGTCTTGCTAATAATGATGTGATTTTTAGTGATAAAAATTGGATAGATAAGGTTACAAATTTGTATAAGGAGACACCTTATTATGTGTTAGGACCAGATATTGTAACTCCTCAGGGACAGCATCAGAATCCGTTTCGTAAGAATGTGGCTAATTCAACAATGGTCTGGAAAAGCTGGATTCATGATGTGATCGTATATTGGGCATTAAAGCTGAAATTGCAGAAAAAGATTAATAATAATGTAAAACCACAAAAAGGGCAATATAAAACAAATTGGATGGAAACAGACATAGATTTTCATGGGGTGCTTCATGGTAGTTGTCTGTTGTTTTCACCAGACTATGTACAGAAGTTTGATGGATTGTATGGAGGTACATTTCTGTATTGTGAAGAAGAGATTTTGTGCTATATATTGAATAAAGCTGGATACAGATATGTTTATTGTAATCAGGTTCAGGTGCTTCATAATCATTCGACATCATTTAAAAGATCTATACAAAACGAAATTGAAAGAAAAAAAATCATCGTAAAGAATCGCATGAGGTCTTATCATAAATTCTTGAAAATCACAAGGTTTAAGGGCGATGTGAGAGAATTTTTGAAAGAAAGAGGGGAATAATTAATTGAACGAAAAGACAGGTTATTTAGCGGAAGAACCAGAACTAAAAAATTTAAAAGTACTATATTTTCTTATGGTATTTTTAATTATTGTTGATTTTGTTATGCCACAGTATTTTGGAATTCATATAGGATATGATTTAACAAGCACGAGAGTTGCGGATTTAGTTATTGTCGTTTATATGTTTTTGAATTCTAAAATATTGACACACTTTTGGAAGATAATAATGGGAAATGTTATGATCATACCACTTATGATCTATATGATTGTTTCAATATATACTATGGTTTTCAGAACAGATATTAATTCGTTTTTTCTTGTTTTTTTAGAAATCCTTACATTTTATATTTTGATATATGGAATTCGTTTTGTTATTGGTTGGAAGAGGGCAATTAAACTTAGTATTGGATGTGCATATTTTTTAAGCATATATGGAATAATCGAGTTCTTATGTGGACAATCGCTTTTTTTGAAATTCCTTTCTACTGTACCAACAAATGTAGTAAATTGTTATCGTTCAGGATTTTATCGAGTCATGGGACCTTGTGGTCATGCATTGGCATATGGTTTGTTGCTTTTATTGTTTACAGCATTAGCGTGTGTGGATATTGAAAAAGAAGAATTATTTCTTTTCAAGAGACCGGTTTTGTTGATCCTATTAATGGCAAATGTTTTTTTGACAGGCTCACGTTCTACGCTTGGAATTGTTTTTTTAGAGATATTTTTAATTATTGTATTTAGTGGCAGAAATAATATAAAAAAAACATGTATTATTCTTATATTTTTTCTGCTGGCTTTGGGTTTGTTTTTGATAATTTTTGGAAGAACAGGGGTTGGTCGATACATATTAATGCAGATAGCGAGTGTGCTTGATCAGGTTTTGGGGACAAGTTATTCAGGACTTTTCGGTGCGGATACAACTACATTGGATAATAGTGAAGAATATAGAAAATGTTTACCTAAAATTTTTCAATTAGATTGGTTGAATCCTTGGTTGGGCCGAGGTGTTTCTGGATCATTTGGTGCTCTGATTGATGGTATATATATTAAGTCAGTAGACAATTTTTATGTTTGCCAATACATTAAGTATGCTTATCCGGGAATGATAGCATATATAGCGTTTATTATAACGATTATTGTTCAGATGATTATTTCAGCCATTAAATATAAATCAGCTATAATTAAAATGTGTTTGATAGGGATTATATGTTACTTTGTTAATTTATGGTGGTTGGATGCTTTACAGACACTTAAATTTGCATATATCATTATTGCAATATTTTGGGCATATGTACTTACAAGGCAAAGTGAGAAAGAGGAAAATATTAATGCAGCAGAATAAGAATAAAAGTGCATCTAGAATTTTGTATATTGATGCAGCAAAAGCAATTGCAATGATTTCGGTAGTGATGTTTCATGCATGCACAAATCAAGATCCTTATTTGGCTAAAAAAGCTTATTTGATTCAGTTCCTAAGTGCGTTTGCTATGCCATCATTTTTCTTTATTAATGGTTTTTTGTATAAAAATAAGCATATAGATAAACCAGCAGTGGAAATATGGAGAAAAATTAAAGCTTATTATGGTCCATTTCTTATATATAATTTAGTGTATTTATTATTACATAATTTATTTGCATTTTTGCATATGGTGGATGCGCAATATGGAAATTCGTACTATGATTTGGAAACGTATTTGAAACATTTTTTACTTGCTATTACAGGGCATAGGGAATTCTTTTCGGGTGCGTTGTGGTTTTTGGGAAGCATATTAATACTAAATATTATTTATATTATTACTGATTATATTATTTTGAAAATATTTCATGGTCAATATAAGTTGACTATATTCGCAATTGTTACATTTTTAATTATAATTGCAGGTAATTCTGGTTACGTGCCACAAACTATGAAATTAGCAGAATCTTGTATAAACAGTTTATATTTCTTTTTTGGAATAACTTATCGAGAATTAAAAATGAATAATTTATTCGAAAATAAAAAGAAAATATATATAGTGATTGGTATTATATCTAATTTACTGATTACATATAATAAATTGTATAATCCCTTTGGTTGCAATAATTTTGTGATTATGATTGGATTAAATTATGTTAATTCTATTTTGGGAATTATTGCACTTATATTAGTTGCACAAATTTCCTGCGTGCAGAACAATAAAATGCTAAATGCAATTGGTAAAAACACCATGGACATTATGGCTCTTCATTTTATGATGTTTAAAATTGTGTCATTTGCAATGATTTTATATTATGGATTATCTATAAATCGCTTGGCTGAATATCCAGTTTTGGTAGAAATTGAAGGTGGTTGGTGGATTTTGTATACAATTGTAGGTGTCGCGCTCCCTACATTATTTAGTGTATATAGACACAAATTTGCATTAAAAGAAAAATATTTCGCTTTACCAGTTAGACACAAAGGAGAAGTGAGTGATGAGTAGAACCCGAAACAGCATTCGTAATGTCATTTTTACAGTTGTAGGTTTTGCAGTTACGACATTATTACAATTGGTGAATAGAAAAGTATTCATTATGTTTTTGTCTAGTGAGTACTTGGGCTTGAATGGATTGTTTTCTAATATTTTGTCAATGCTTTCACTTTCTGAGATGGGAGTGGGAGCTGCTATTGTTTTTGCACTTTACAAACCGATAGCAGAAAATGATACTGAAAAAATAAAAAGCTTAATGGCTTTATACAAAAAATTATATACATTTATTGGAATATTTGTACTTTTGATTGGAGCAGCACTTATTCCGTTTCTACATTTGTTGATTAAAGATATGCCGGACATTCCATATATTCAATTATATTATTTTATGTTTGTTCTTGATTCGGGAATGTCGTATTTTTATTCATATAAAAGATCTTTAATTATTTGCAATCAGGATAATTATATTTCGACAACCACAACGATGATGGCATCTGTCGGAACCCGCATAGTACAGTTATTTATTTTGCTATTAACCCACAACTACTTTTTATATCTCTTAGTTCAAATTTGTTTTACCAGACTTGAAAATGTAGTTATTTCAAAGATTGCTGACAAACAATATCCTTATATAAAAGATCATGAATATCAAAAATTAAGCAGAGAAGAGAAACATGCAATAAGAAATAATGTATTAGCAATGATGGCTCATAAGATAGGCGGAGTTGTTGTTAATGCTACGGATAATTTAATTATTTCTAAGGTTTTGGGCTTGTCTGTTTTGGGAATATATTCAAACTATGTTTTGTTGACCCAGACGATAGATGGATTAATGTATAAAATTTTTTCATCTGTGACAGCAAGTATTGGTAATCTTATCGCAGAAAAATCAAAAGAAGAAATAGAAGATACTTTTAATCGAATGCTGTTTTTAAACTATTGGATCATTAATTTTTGCACAATATGTTTGCTTTGTTTAATACAGCCATTTATACGATTATGGATTGGACAAGATTATCAGTTGTCAATATTTACAGTGGTTATTATTGTTACTGTGTTCTATTTCAGTGGAATGCGAAAGACTGTATTGGAATTTAGAGATGCGGCAGGATTATTTTGGGCAGACAGATATAAAGCTTTGATTGAGGCTGCAGTTAATTTAATTGCCTCAATTCCGTTAACTTACATATTAGGTGTTGCGGGTGTTAAAATTGGAACATTAATCAGTATGCTTGGTGTAGCGTTTTGGGTTGAAGGATGGGTATTGTATAAGTATTTATTAAAAAAACCGGTAAGTACTTACTTATTTCGACAGACTAAATATGCAATTTACACTATCATACAAGGTGGAGTGACTTATTTTTTATGTGACTATTTTATAAATAAAGGAATCATAGGATTTGTAATACAGGTAATAATCTGTCTTATAATACCAAATTTATTGATGATTATTTTGTTTAGAAATACAGATGAGTTCAACTATGTTATAGATCTTTTGAAAAAAATTATCAAAAAATATCACAAAAAGGAAGGAGCTTATGATAATTAGAAAAGGGAATTATCATATTTATAATTATGAATATACAGAGAAGTGAAACAAGAATTCCAAAAATTATTCATTATTGCTGGTTTGGAGGGAACCCATTGCCACCACAATTAAAAGAATGTGTGGATTCGTGGAAAAAGCTTGATGGATATCAAATCATTGAATGGAATGAATCAAATTGTAGTTTTGATGAGAATGAGTTTGTAAGAAGAGCTTATAAAGAGAGAAAATTTGCCTTTATCAGTGATTTTTATCGCTTAAAAGGTATATATGAATATGGTGGTATATATTTAGATACTGATGTTAAGGTTTTTCGTGACTTTGATCCACTTTTAAATTATCCTGTTTTTTTGAATTTTATATTTGATTGTGCTGTTGGATCAGCAGTTATAGGGGCCGAACCGAAAAGTCAATTTATTAAAAATTTACTCCAAATGTACGAGGATACTGTTTTTGTGCAAAAGAATGATAATACAAACGGAAAAATATTTGATCAAAGAGATGGAAATCTTTATGTAAATGAATTCGTTACAAACAACTATTATTTTACATATTATATATTAAAGCATTATCCACATTTTAAATTAAATAACAAATTTCAGAATTTAGGTGATTTTGTGATTTATCCTAAAGAATATTTTGAAATAGGTTCTTTATTGAATAGACAATATACGATTCATTATTGTGCAGGAGTATGGAGAGTAAAGAATGATAGCAGAAAAACTTTAAAAAATAGTATTAAAAGAATTCTGATGAAAAATCCATGGATTTATGAAAAAACACAAATTTTGATCAGAAAAAGACGATATTTGAAATTGAATAAGAAGATACCATTTTATGCATACTCTCTTGCACAAAAAAAAGGAGAAAATTTACCAGAATTATAAAGGACAGATATTAAAGATGCATTTGATACTAAGTTACTGTAAATCACATATATATGATCTGCATGCTTTGTTAGCTGCAACAATTACATTTTTCTTAATGTTTGGTTTGAAGATTCCAATTAAAAATAGGATTGAGGCATGGATAAAGAAAAAAATAGAGGTTAATATAGCATGGGAACATAAATATCAACAATATAAGAAAAAAGCTAATATTTTAATTATTTTATTGGTAATTATATTGGCAGGAGCAATATTTGGAATTATTTCGTATATCTCACCATTAATTCATTTTTCATGGCATATGATGGGGATGAGTGGTGTGTTTGCTTTGGCTGAATATGCAATATATGATCAGCTTCAAATAGGAAGGAAATAAAATGAATTGTATAATCATATTTTTTATTGGAGCCATAACATTTGCTTTGATGTTTCTTATAAAAATCCCAATAAAAAAACTTACAAATGATTTGACGGATAATTATGTCAAGCGAAAACGTATGAATTTTATAGTGATTATAGTGACAATTATTGTTGCAATAGTTAGTTATTGTTTTGTGCTGGTTTGGCTTGGCATTACTCATTTCAAATTGTGTATTGCTTTGCAAGGAGCAGCTTTGGCAATGGCTTTTTACGCAATTTATGAACAGTGGTTTGGAAATGATGGTTTGAAAAGTAATTAGAAAATAAGGGAGAAATGTATGTCAGTATTATCTGATTATTTAGCAGAACTTGTACGTTCACAATTGGATGGATGCAAAGCTAATTCGATTCCAGATGGTGTGAAAATAGAAGAGTTAGTACATTTATCGCATATAAATCATATGGATTATCTGCTTTTAGGAGCATTATTAAAGACAACCGGAATTAGTAAAGAATGGAAGGAAATATTGCGTAACTATGTGATGCGGAGTATTGTTAGAACAACTGAACAAGTTATGGAATATAAGGAAATGGTCCGACGGTTTGAAAAAAATGAAATTGTGAATCAGCCAATGAAAGGTGCATGGATGAAATTTATTTATCCATCACCGGAAATGAGGGAAATGTCGGATATAGATGTTTTAATTAAATGCGGTTATATGGAAAAAGCGGGCGAAGTGTTAAAAGGTATGGGATATTCCTTGCAACAGGCAATTAAACATCATGATATTTATGTGAAAAAACCATTTATGGTAATAGAAGCTCATAAAGCTATGTATGACAAGACTGTGGACAATAACCAATACAAGTATTTTTCGGATTTTTCAAAAGCAAAATTAAAAGAAGGACATGCATATACTTATGATTTTGGCGTTGATGATTTTTATATATATATGATTGCACATATGGCGAAACATTTTTATGTGATGGGATGTGGAATTCGGAATCTTGTAGATATATATGTATATTTGAACAAGTATGAAAAAAATATGGATCGTCAATATATTGATACAGAATTAAAAAAATTAGGCATAGACATATTTGCAAAATATATGGAAGAACTTGCAATTACTTGGTTAGAAAGACTTCCATTTTCTTCATTCCAACAACAATTATTTGATTATATGTTAGATAGTGGAATTTATGGAAAAGATGAAAATGGAATATGGCATAAGTTTTCAGAAGAAAAAATGAAAGAAAAATCAACATCTACAAAACAGCTTAAATTGTGGTATTTCTTTCCACCAATGACTTATATGACAGAGTATTATCCCTGGCTGGAGGGCAAAACAATTCTTTTGCCAATCGCCTGGATGATTCGTGCATGTAGAGGAATCTTTATGAATAAGGGATCAAAAAAGAGAAAAATGCTTCACAAAATTGAAGAAGATAAAATTTTGGTATATAAAAATATTTATCAAAAAATGCAGTTACATTTTAAATAGAAAGTGGTGAAAATATATGAAAAAAGAAACATTGCCATTAATTAGCGTTATTGTTCCCGTATATAATGTTGAAAAATATATTGGAAAGTGTTTGGAATCAATTTGTTGTCAGACATATTCTAATTTAGAGATTATTGTGGTAAATGATGGATCTACAGATAATAGCAGACAAATTGTATTGCAGTGGACAGAGAAAGATAAAAGAATTGTATTTTTAGAACAACAAAATAGTGGAGTGTCTGTTGCAAGAAATCTGGGTATTGAAAAAGCTCATGGTGAATATATTGCATTTGTTGATTCGGATGATTATATTGCTGATAATATGTATATGGAATTGTATCATTTACTAAAAAAGAGTAATTGTAATATGGTTGTATGCGGATATATGGCAGTCGATGATGATGGAAAACCAATAAACGAAAAATATGGAGACCCGAAAGAAAAAATATACTCTGAGGAAGAATATTTATGGACAATGCAAGATAATGTAAGAATACATACAAGTTTTATTTGCCCATGGAATAAATTATATCTTAAATCATTATTCGATGATATACGTTTTCCGGCAGGAAAGGTAAATGAAGATAATTGGATTATACATAAACTGGTTTATAAAACACATAAAGTTGCTTATATAAATCAATATTTATATTATTATCGTCAGGCACCAGGCAGTATAATGCGAGGAAAATATTCAGTTAAAAGATTTGATGATTTTGAAGCTCAAGTTGATAGAATTAAATTTCTTGATATGAAAAGGGCCAGCAAGGAATTGATCAACCGAATGGGACGTGATAGCGTTCAATCAGGAATTAATTGCTGGTTTCAAATAAAATATTATAAATGTACAAGTAAGGAAGAAGAAAAAGGATACTATAAGAAGGTGAAACCTGTAGTAGAACGATTTGGAAATATTTGTTTGTTTCCAAATCGAGTGAAAAGTTTTTTCTTTTGCAAAATGCCTAATTTTTTATATGGTCTTTATTGTATGAAAAGAAGAATCATGAGGTAAAATGGTTGAACATAATTAAATTTTTGAAATACAACCCACAAAAAAGATTAACAGTATATGCGTATATATACTCAGCAATTTTTCGTCTAGCAATTTTTTTTATTAAACCTAAATATTTGCAGAAATGTTGGGGAACAGAAGGGCAGGAATCGCCAGAAGAGGAAGCACCATGGAAATATCGTTATGCCATTAATGTTTCAAATGTTGTTGATCGAATTTGTTCTAAGACGGCATGGGAAAGCAAATGTCTGGTTCGAGCGTTAACAGCTCAGAAAATACTTAAAAAAAAAGGAATTCATTCTACCTTATATTTAGGATGCGGGGAAAAAGAGGGCAAGTTGGTTGCACATGCATGGTTACGTTGTGGTAAAATTTATGTAACGGGAGGCGATGGAACAGAATATTCTATCGTTGATAAATTCAGTGTTTAATAAAAAAGATAGCTGTGATTTCGATAGGTTTCTATCAATTGTGTTAGAAAAGTTTACTCCATATTCTATGTATGTTAAGCTTCTATTGTCAATGAAATTTTTGAGAAAAGGAGCAGGAAATTATGAAGAATTGGAAAAATGCAGAAATTGTCGAATTAAATATTAATGAGACATCTTACGGTGGAAGAAATATTAATGAAATGGATGGAATTTACACTGATAAAAGAACTGGTGATGCATGGGCAAGTTTCGCAAGTGGCGGAAATGCAGGTGGAGAAGAAATCGAAGTAATTAAATAATCGTCCAAATAAAAACCACTTTATTTTCAGGCTTTTGAAATTGAAGTGGTTTTTATTTGGATGATTTTAGTTAGGTATAGATATTTGCTGATAAAAAGTAGCTGAGAGATATTGTATAAAGAATGTAGATGATTAAATTGTCATTCGTTTTGTCGCAAACAAGTTTATTTGTTTTGCAAAAGTTTATCATCTCATCAATTTTTTCTTGTTTAATATATTGAGATAAAAGAGGATTATTTAATGCCTCTATGACAATAAGTCGGTCATTATCCCAATTTCGTTCTAACCGTTGTAAATAGTCTCCACTCTGTAATCCACGGTGATTGATATCTGAAATAATGTGCTTAGGAACAATATCTGATAAGTAACCACGTACCAGATAACGTTCAGTTCCGTGTGATACAAAACATCTCATTGGAAGAGCAATGCACAATTCAATCATTCGTTTATCTTTGGTAGGATCGCGTTCAATGATACCATTTATCAAACTGGACATGGTATTGTAGATTCCGATTTGCTGAAAAGTGATTTGCGAGCAAATAACATTCCGTCTTTGCCGATTTGTAAGCATAGAACCATTTCCATAAGTAAGAAGCATCTTGTGACTATTTTCCTTAATATGATATTTTTTTAATAAAACTGAATTGACCATTGACTGATCATGTTTACCAGAAATTGCAATATATTCCTTCATTTTATCCAACCAGGTGGTGCTAAATATATGTAGAAAATATTTTTTGGGTATATGATTTTTTTTAATAAAATCATATGCACTTTTTTTTGCTTGACCAAAATGTAATGTTCTGATTTGTTCATAAGTAAGTGTTAGAATATCTCCGAAAGAAATTGTTGCATTTCCAGTTTGACCTGTTAATTGTATAGTGCAGCCTTTTGCACGAGCGTCTTGGTTGATTTTATATATCCAATTTAAATTAACAGAAGATTTCAAAGGAATATCGTATTCTTCAACATATTGTTTCATATGGGTTAATGCATTTTCACCTTTACAATCAATAAAATGACTTTTGATATTCGGAAAACAAGCAACTGTTTTCCGGACAGCAGCGGATTCGTCAGGAACATAGTAATCATCAAATTTGTAGTCATACTGTCCATCTGGTATCGACGTATAGGTATGTAAAGTTTCGCCTCGCTTTTCTAAAAATGGTGCAGCAATACTGACAACTGAAGTGGAATCAAGACCACTGCTCAAATTTGCTGCAACATGTACGCCTGGACGTAACAGGTCTTCTACACATTTTTTAAATGTACGAGTAACAAGTTCTTTGTATTGATTTTCTTGTTTAAAAAGAATTGTTTTACTTTTTTTGGGATTCCAATATTGAATTTCTGACAATGTCCCATTGGTGTATTTTATGTAATGTGCTGCTTTGACCTGGAAAACATTCTCAAACGGTGTAAGGCCTGGAAAGAGAATCATACAGGCAGAAGGTTCCGCTTCACATGCAGTAATCCATTTTTTAGATAGTTGTAATTGTTGAGGCGAAAAGCTTTCTTTGAATAAATCGTAGGTTGTACAGAAATATAGCGTATGTTCTTGCAATGAGTAATTAATTGTTCTGTTTCCAACATGATCTGCATATAGAAGAAAAGTGTCTTTTTCCTTATCGAAAATAGCAAAAGAAAAGGCACCAAGTAAATGATCAACAAAACGTTCACCCCATGTTAGATAGGCTTGATAACTGAGCATGCCATCAGAAATGTTTGAATCTGTGACTTGAAGTTTGTCTAATAGTTCCGAACGATTATCTATGATACAATCTGCTGTAAAATAAATATTGTGTTTTGTGTCATGATAGGGCAATATTTCATGTAAAGATTCTGGTGTAAGATATTGATGTCCACATGCAAAATAAAGCTTATCTTCTATGAGATCATCGATACGGTCTATTTTAAATTTGCTCATACGTTGCTTCATGGAAAGGGTTAATTCAGGTTGTATAGTGTCTTTATTTTGTGAAAGTAATCCCCATATGGCAGACATTATTTTTCCTCCTTGGATTGAAAAATTGTTTTTTTGATTTTATCAAGTTGCATATCTGTGCTGTCTATTCCGACAGGACGAATCATTGCATAAATTGCAAGTGTTTGAATTATCTGGAGACAGTTTTGCATATCTTGTACAACAAATCCACCTGAATTGCGAAACATTGGGAAAAGAAAATTATTTTCCAAAAAAGAAAGAAGCTTTTGATGGCCGTTTAATTCAGATAGTGTAACGTCTGTGCTTCCCTGATGCGCAGAAAGGCATAGCATTGCACATAATTTTGTAGGGGACTCACAGAAACGGTCACGACAAGGTATAGCAAATTTGTCGCGGTCTTCGTCGATATATAAAAGATCTTCTGTATTATAGTGATTACGATGCACAGCATCTCTGCAGAGTTTTTGCTGAGGAAAGGCAGGATATACCATGATATCTCCCTTTGCAGAGATGTCAAGAATTGCAACATCATCTGCCATAAGGTGAAAATTATTTTCCAGAAGCTTACTAGTAAGGGTTGATTTGCCTGAACCGCTGTCACCAGCAATGATTAGCGCTTTTCCATTTCGTTCGACAGCACTGCAGTGAATTGCAATCTGATTACGTTGCCAGAATAGCATAGCAATGCAGTAGCCAAATACAAAGGGCGTAAGTTGTGTTAGAGTAACACCTTTATTTGGCCACATTTCAATCGTTCTGCCATGTGTAATCTGGAAACTTCCAACCTGATTATGGAACAGAATATGTTCTTTTGTAATAGGAGATACATAATAAGTTTGTCCTTCTTTCAAAGGAGGAACAAGTGAAGTTACTTTGATAAAAATATCAGGGAGTTGTTCTCCGGTACGAATTAGATGTGGATATTCAATCTCAGAACATAGAATATTTCCGTAAATTTTGTACCAATATAATTTATTGTGCATATTATATTATCCTTTTTAGTTTTTGATTATATTGTAGACGAAAAAGAGACAACAGTAACTGTTGCCTCTTTCCAAATTAGATATCAGCTTAAACGGTCTTCAGGATATTCCGTTCCAGTATTTCCATTACCACTATCCGGACAACCTCCATTATATGGTGGTTGAGGCTTCCATGGATGATGAGAATTCCCATTACCAGGATGATTGCCCAAAAGATTGTTATCCCAATAAAATCCACCATAAGCCGTGTCAGAAATATTTAATTCAGTTAAAGAAGGCTTTTCCCATTTTTTCATAATTATTAGCTCCTTCTAAAGTTTGCTTATATTATACTAGTCCATTTTTCTAGTGATGTAAATAAAAATATCAAAATTGTTAGAAATGCTAGAATCAGATGAAATGGACGTAAAAATATATTACAATATATTAAATGATAAAAAAGGAAACCAGTGAATGAATAAGTATTGTTTATATGGAATGTCTATAGTTTCCAATCTTGCGTTTCCACAACTTGTCAAAGAGACAGAAGAATATCGGCTGCAACATCCGGATGGCTGCCAGATTGAGATTGTAAAGGGAAAGATTCCGCAGGATATCCGGGAACGTACCGACGTAAAATACGAGTTTGGGGATGATTTCAGCTGGCTGGTAAACGGTACGGCATGGATCATAGTAGAACACGGAAAAAGGATTACTTACGAGTTGAAGGAAGGCGGCAGGGTGGATTATCTGCGATCGTACCTATTAGGATGGGGAATGTCCATGCTTGCTTTGCAGAGAGGAATACTTGCGATCCATTGCAGTGCAGTGGCAGATGAAGCAGGTGCGATTCTGATCTGCGGGGAGAGCGGAGCCGGTAAATCGACAGTGACGACCGCTTTTTTGGAAAAAGGTTATCGACTTATGGCTGATGATATGGCGTTTGTTGAGGTGAAGGGGGATGGAATTGCGATGGCAAGTCCGTCATTTCCGTATCAGAAGCTTTGCAGAGATGCAGCACTTGCAAAAGGTTATCGTATGGAAGATATGATATACATAGATGAAGAAAAGGACAAATTTCTGGTGCCGTATACCGGAAATTTCAGTCTTACATCGGTTCCGGTACGGGGCATGTGCATGCTTGGCATTGTTACGGGGACGGAAGTTGTATCAAGCCGGATAAAAGGCATGGATCAATTTTATCTTGTCGCAAACAACCTGTTTTTGCGGCATTTGCTTGGAGCAAAGAAGTATGAGCCAAAGATCGGGCAGCTTTGTCTGAAAATGGCAGCGGCTGTGCCTTGCGGTTTTATAGGAAGACCGCAGAAAGGGGATTCCATCGAAGCGATTATGGATTCTGCAACGGAATTTTTAAATGAATGGACAGCGGAAAAATAAATTTGAATTAGAAAATCGGGTATAGTATAATTATAACTATTCAGTTAAGTAGATTGATGATATTTCAGATCAGGAAAACAGGAGGAGAATTTAGTATGAAACGCGATCAGGCAATCGAATTAAAGAAAAAGCTTAATGTAACGGACCTTGCAGGAGAAAAGGTTATGGTGGATTTTGAGCAGGGAAAGTATTTTATGATCAAAGGTACCGGTAATGATATCTGGGATATGTTACAGGAAAACAAGAATATTACACCGGGACAGATTATTGATAAACTGCTGGCAGAGTACGAAGTCAGCCCGGAGGAATGCGAAGCGTCTGTGATGGATTTTCTGGGAAAAATGCAGGAATTAGGCTTTATTGCCTAAGCATGAGAGGGTAATAATGTGATAAAACGATTAAAAACTATGTGGGATGACAGGGAGAATCAGGCACGGTATATGAAGTGGCTGATGCAGTATTCCAAACCGTACATAGGGAAAATTATACTTGTCATGTTTCTCGGAATTGCAAGTACGGTTGCGTCACTTGTAATGGTTCAGATTTCAAAGGTTATCATCGACAATGCGTCTTTTGGAAATGCATTTGTCCGGCTGCTGGTTGTTTACCTGTTGCTGATGTTGTTGATGCAGGGAATT
>JALELK010000099.1 GCA_022768745.1 Lachnospiraceae bacterium | reverse complement strand
TGCCATTTATGTCTGCATCTGGGAAAAACAAAGAATGATTGATGAAATGGAACGGGTTATCAACAAAGTTGCAGAAGGTGATTATACAGACTGCCACATAAAAGTTGAAACTCGAGACAACCTTGGTCTTGCCCTTCACGCCATGAACCGACTTACAAGAACAAACATTGAAATCCTTAAAGGAATTGTGGATGCCGGAAACAAATCACACAAAATGGCAAAAATTCTTTCTGATGATGTTGATTCTATAAAAAACGGAATGTCTATTGTTTCTGAAAAAGTAACAAATGTTCACACTGATATGCAGACACAATCTGTATCTGTTACCCAGACCCAGACCACAATTAAAGAGATCGTTGAAAATATCAGCACCTTGAATGATCATATTCACAGTCAGGCTGCCAGTGTTACACAGTCTTCGGCCGCTATTGAAGAAATGGTTGCTAACATAAATTCTGTTACAAACATCCTTAAGCAGAACGGCGTTACTGTAGAAAACCTGAACAACGAATCTTCAACAGGCCAGAAAAAAGTTGAAGCGGCAGTAGAAATTTCACATCTGATTTCTGAAGAATCCAAAGGAATGCAGGAAGCATCTGAAATGATTCAGAATATTGCAGAACAGACAAACCTTCTGGCAATGAACGCTGCAATTGAAGCGGCTCACGCAGGCGACGCAGGAAAGGGATTTGCCGTTGTTGCAGATGAAATCCGTAAGCTTTCTGAGGAGACAAAGGAATCTACCGGACAGATTACAGAGATTATCGAAAAACTTACTGTGAATGTAGAAGAGGCATCTGATAATATGCGTCTTTCCACAGAGTCAGTTGAAAAGCAAAATGAAATGATTGCAACTACTGCGGAGAACTTTGATTTGATTGAAGAAAAGATTCAGCAGGTTCATGCAGCAATTCAGAACCTTAGCGGTGAAGTAGATGAAATCCTTAGTGCAAACAGCCAGATTGCTGATAGTATCAGTGATTTGTCAGCAACCAGTGAAGAGGTGGCAGCTTCTTCTGAGAGTTGCACCAGCGTATTTGAAAAGAGTGTTGAGGATTTGGAGAGTCTTAACAGTCAGTTGGTAGACATCTACAATATTTCTGAGAGCCTCAAGGAAATGGTTGACACCGAAGAGAATATGCTTTCAGAGGAGTCATAAAATAAAAATAAAAGTGATTAGAAATCTCGCATAGATAGTTGAAAAGAAAAGATGCTGTTTGTGCGAGATTTTTTTACAAAAGAGAAAGGTACTGGTCAGGAGGATATATGACATTTTTCATACACATCTCAGTAAAGCAAAGCACAATGACGTCATTGACAGCCCCTAAATCGGCTAAGGAAGATGGGGACGAGCTGATGGGCAGCTGATTCAAAAAAGAAATATGGCTGTGGGATGAAAAGTCTGTATATGAAGATGAATTTTTTACAGTGGATCGTAAGTGGCTCAGGATGACCATCTTTCGTACAGAGGATGACAACTACGAAATCCTATCTCTGGAGAATATCACCAGATACCATGGTATTGTGGAAGCATACGAGGACAGAGTAAAGGAAATTGAGGCGGAAAGTGATTATAAAACCACTTTCCTTTCCAGAATGTCTCATGAAATCCGAACACCTATGAACGGCATTATCGGAATGCTTACCCTGGCAAAGGGAAAAAGTCTTTTGAACAGAATCAGATTTCATTATGCACAGGAGAGATTTCCGGTAGCAAAACGAGGGGTATAATATGCTAGAAGAAAAGCGAAAAATCAATGCAAGAATGTTTATCAGCATAGGATTGTTAATTTTGGGGATTTTAGCGGTATTGCTATTATCCAGACGAGAGAATTATGTCAGACAGATGAGACATGTGGAACAGTTTATGGTGGAACTTTCTGACAGAACCACCCAACATGTTTCTGACATCTTTCAGGATAAGCTGGATGCCATGGTGGAAACGGCATATCTCTATGGACAGACTTTAGATGAGGATGTGGATAGTCAGGTGGATTTGGAACAGCTGAAGGCTTTGGAGACCAATTCCGGATTCGACTGGATTCGCTTTGTGGATACCAACGGAATCGATTATGCCAGTGACGGAAGGGCAGTGGATGTCTCTGACAGGGATTATTTTACTGAGGGCATCAAAGGAAAAAATGGAATCTCCTGGGTTCCGGCATCCAGAGTCAGTGGAGAAAAACTGATGGGATTTTATGCACCTATTGTGAGCGATGGCAAAGTGCAGGGCGTCTTGGTTGGATTTTTACAGGAGAAAACCATAACGAAGATTCTCAAAACCAATTTGTACGGTTACACGGCAAATACTATGATTTTGGATAAGAAAGCCAATGTCTTGGGGAGAAATCTGGATGAGAACACGGAGGATGTGGACAATGTTACCTCCCTTTTGGAATATGTGCAAAAGGAGAAAAGAGCACAGGTAAAGAAGTCCTTTCAACAGGGAGAAAATATTCGATTTTCCTATCAGGGGATGGCAGGAGCATCGGTTGCCTGCTTAAATCCTATTGAAGGCACGGATTGGATGTTATTACAGCTTTTTCCTTCGGAAGCCTTGAGAGAGGTGTCGGATGAAGTGACCAGAGATGAACAGTTTGTGTTACTGTTGTTGGCGTTGATTTGTGTTATTTTTGGAATACAGGTGACATTGTCCCTGCGAAAGAGAAAAGAAATCGAAAATCAGGACCGGGAGAAAAATCATTTTACCTCATTGTTGCAGAGTATGTCAGACGATTATATCTGTCTGATAGACGTGGATTTAAAAACCGAAAAGGAACAGCAATTCCGGATGTTTGAGGGAGAACAGTTAGAGGATTGGGCCGGTGGCAATTATGACTACAATCACTGTATCAAAAGCTATGCCTATCAGGTGGTGGGAGACAAGGACAGAGAGCGTTTTTTGGAGGCCACGGAGATTAGCCGGTTAAAGAACGTATTGAAAAATAAGAAGGATTTCTTTATTGAATACGAGGGAAATATCGCCGGTAAAAAACGTCAGTTACAGGGTAAATTCACATTGTCATCACCGGAGAAGGATGAGCAGACCCATATGCTGATTGGCATCCGGGATATTACGGAGCAGGTAAAGACAGAAGTCAGACAAAAGACCAGTATGGACTTGATTGTGTCTGCAGCCAGCACGGTTTATCCCTATATTCTGGAATTGAATTTGTCTAAAAACAGGGCAAAAACCATCTATAATGCTGGAATCGTGCACTCCGGACGTATGGAGAACTGTTCTGTGGATGAAATCATCGAAGAGTTAAAGGAATCTGTACAAGTGGGAGGAGATTACGAGAGACTGTATGATACCATGTCCCGGTCTGCCCAGCTGAGAGCCTACAATGAGGGAAAACGGGAATTGACCATCCGAGTTCGTCAAACCGGAGATGATGGAAAGATTCACTGGATGGAAGTCAGAAATATTTTGATGAAAAATTCCAGAGGAGATGTGTTTGCCATTTCCATGACCAGATGTGTGGACAATGAGATTAAACAGACTTTGGATTTGGAGAGAGCGAAGAACCAGGCGGAGAGTTCCAACAGAGCAAAGAGTACCTTCCTCTTTAATATGTCCCACGACATCCGCACACCGATGAATGCCATTATGGGATTTTCGGCTATGGCAGAAAAATATGTGGATGATCCGGAAAAAGTTTTGGACTGTCTCAAAAAATTGAATGTTTCCGGAGAACATCTGCTTCATCTGATTAATGACGTGTTGGACATGTCCCGAATTGAAAGCGGAAAACTGGAACTGGAGCCAAAGGCATACCACGTGCCTACCACCGTCAAAAATGTAGGATATATCTTTAATGCTGATTTGCAGAAGAAGGATTTGCAGTTTGATTTGACTTGCGACATCCAGGATGAAATTCTCTTCTTTGATATGGTGAGAATGAACCAGGTGGAATTAAATCTGATTAGCAATGCCATTAAATATACCCCTGTCGGTGGCAGAATTGAGTATGTCATAAAACAGATTGGCAGGGAAAAGGACTATGCTCTTATCCGAAGTACTGTAAAAGATACCGGAATCGGTATGAGCAAAGAATTCTGTAAGCATGTCTTTGAAGCCTTTGAAAGGGAGAAAAGCAGAAGTGTCAGCGGAATTGAAGGCTCTGGCTTAGGACTTGCCATTACAAAGCGGTTGATCGAACAGATGGGAGGAAGAATTTTCTTTCGAAGCGAGCAGGGGAAGGGTTCGGAATTTATCTTTGAAGTGGCTTTTAAAATAGGAAGCGAAGAGGATTTGGAAGCAGAAGAGGTGATTACCACCACACCGGGACAGCTGAAAGGAAAGAGAGTTTTACTGGTGGAGGACAATGCCTTAAACCGTGAAATCACCAGAGAAATTCTCAATGAAGAGGGAATTATCATCGAAGAAGCAGATGATGGTGATGTGGCGGTGAACAAGGTAAAATGGTCAGAACCGGGCTATTATGATATGGTTTTGATGGATATTCAGATGCCAAAGATGGATGGCTACGAGGCCACCAGACAAATCAGGGCATTGGATGGAGAATATTACTCAAATCTTCCAATCGTGGCTGTGACTGCCAACGCCTTTGAAGAAGACAAGAACGCAGCCAAAGAGGCGGGAATGAACGACCATATCGCCAAGCCTATCCGATTGGACGAAGTGAGAGAACAACTGGTAAAATGGATGTCAGATTAGGACAGCACTCCGAATCCCGGCCATAGTTGCATGGTAATATAACCAACAGCTACAGCAATGAGCATACGAAGTAATGTGATAGGCAATCCGTTCTTCATCAGTTTGTCAGGATCCAATCCGTATCCCACAGAGATGGCACGAACACTTACCGGAAGGAGAGATTCGTAATTCATAGCCATGGCAGCTGAGAAGATATAAGGGATTGGATTTAATCCCAGTTTTTGGGTTACACCGATAACAATCGGAAGAGTAACAGCGGCAGATACAGTACTGTTTGTCATCTCAGAAATCACACTGGCAAAGATGGCAAAGATGAGAATGGTACCGAGACCACCTGTTAAATTCATTTTTGAGATAAAACCGGCGATGGCGTCATTGGCGCCGGAACCGGTTAAAATTTGTCCTAATGCCAGACCACCGGCAAATAAAAGAAGCATTCCCCACATCACTTCTCTCTGGGCATGATCCCAGCTTAAAAGCATTTCTTTATCTTTTCCCACAATCACAAAGTTCAAAAATCCCAAGAACAAAAACAGGTAAGCAGGAACAAGACCCGGCAATATGGTTGCATACAAAGGACGAAGGAAAGAACCAAGCATAGCGGTTATAAACAAAACCAAGCTGATTTTTTCATCTCTTTTCATAGGTCCAAGCTCTGCATAACACTGCTCAAAATATTCTTTTGTTCCGTTGAGTGAGTTTACTTTCATAGGACGGAAAATCATAACACAGAGTACAATCACAGTGACGATGATGGTATATGGAAGCATACGAATCAACCAATCGATGTACATAAATTCTTTTCCGGTGAAATCCTCAATGAAGGATATGGCGGTAATGTTCATGGCACCACCTAGTGGTGTGCCGGCGCCGCCTAACTGGGAACCCCAGGCAATCGCACATAAGATAGGGACTGCAGGCTCACATTTGGAAATGTCCTTGTATCCCGCTGCTGAGAGCATAGATACAGCAATAGGGGTGAAGATGGCAACTACCACAACGTTTGGCATCATATTGGAAAGGATTGCTGCGGCCAAAAGCCAAACGGCAATCTGAGATTTCATTGATGGGCCAATTAAGGAAAGCGCCTTTAAGGAAATACGACGATCCAAACCGATTTTAGACCAAGGAGCTGTCAAAAGACAGGAACCGAAAATCAAAACAATACTGCTGGATGCATATTGTGTGATTACATTTTCCATAGGTACAATGCCAACGAGTGCGTTGACCACTCCCGGAAGTAAAGCGGTAACGGTGATGTCCACCGGACGGGTTACCCACCAGAAAATCATCCAGACGGCAACGCCGATACCCTTTGCAGCGGAATCATTCATAAGCTGCAGATTGCTAAAGGCCAACGCAATGGCAAAGTATAAAACCGGGCCTAAAATAAGATTGATAAATCGTTTTTTGTTACTCATTGTTCCCTCCCAATATGTAAAAAAACTAATTAATTAACTTATTTAATTAATTTATCACATACAAAGAGAAAATACAATATCTTTTCTTTATTTTGGGTCCCCTTTTGTAATGGTATTTACCAGAAGCTCCCATTGGCTTGGGTGTCCCATTTTTATTTTGTCTGTAGGAGTGGTGATGTGCAGTGCTTTTTTTCCGGTTTTCTCCCACTGAGGCAGTTCGCCTGTGTTGGGATTTCCGGTACGTGCAAAGGCACAGATATAATCCATCATCATTTTGGAAGCCTTGTAGTCCTCTGGTCCGTAAGGGCGGTGGCTCTTATCCAAGGTGCCAAAGACATAACGGATATCAGCGGAATGGAAGGCTGCATTGTCATCACTGCCCGGAGCATCAATATCAAAATAGTAAATGTAGCCGCCATTTTTTTTGATAAAATCATGACCGATTTTTGACATAATGATGGCGTACATATCGTTGTTGGTATAGCCAATCATGTAATCTATGTCCAGCGGATGGTCAATCATTTCGTCAATGGGCTTTTCAATGAGATAGCCATCCACTACCGGCATAGTGTTAAAGGTATTGTCTTTGCGTCGCTGTTTTAATTCCTCGATACCGGTAAAAATTTTGTGAGGGTCCATAGTGCGAAAGTCTTCAAAATCTTTTGCACCACAGGTCTGCATTAAATCCAGCCAGTATTCTCTGGTATTTTCTGCCTGACGAGGCAGGGAAAACTTTGGAAAAAGTCCGCCACCGGACATCATAATCGCCCGTTGAAACAGCCCTTTGCATTTTTGACTCAGACAGAGATATTGAATGGAGATGGCTCCGGCACTCTGCCCCATCAAGGTAATATTGTTGGCATCTCCCATATAATCGGAAATATTGTCTTTTACCCACCGGATGGCAGTAAGCTGGTCATCCAGACCGAAATTTCCCTCTCTGCCGTAGGCTTTTTTGACTTTTTCATGAGTAAAGTATCCAAAGACGCTGACCCGGTAGTGGATGGACACGCAGACAATACCGCGTTTGGCGTAGGCGGCACCGTCAATGGCGCTGTCATAGTTGGCACCGGAATCGAATCCGCCTCCGTGGATGAAGATTAAAACCGGATAACAGCCTTTTTCCTTTGGAGCCCAGATGTTGAGATTCAGACAATCCTCGTCGTAATCGAAAGTCTGTCCTTTCCGAAACTCATTATAATAGAAGTAACGTTGCGGAATTTCCAAGTGCTCGTACCAGGTACGGTTCTGAATACAGACCTTTCCGTGTTTTGTGGCATCGTAAATCCCATCCCAGTGAGTGACGGGAGTGGCATATTGGAAGCGCCGGGCTGTGGCATATCGGATGCCCAGAAATTCGCTATATTCACCCCGGTCTAATCCCTTAATTTCACCGCATTTGGTTGTAATGTTTGTATATTCGCTCATAAAAACCTCCCCATAGTTTTATAAAGTTGTACTCTTATTTTAGCATTTTTGTATGATGTGTCGAGTCTTATCGACAAAATCCGCCGTGAACAGGAAGAAAAAAGTTTATGATATATAGAGTAAGTATATCTTGGGAGGAGTAAAATGTCGGATACTAGAAAGTTTAATCGTAGCATAAAAGTTTTTTTGATTAGTATTATTGTGATATCGGCAGCAGGGATTATCTGCCTTTCGCTGGCCATGATGCATTCGGCCAGCAAATTGGGACAGGAAATTGCGGAACAGTATTTCGCAGCAGAGGAAAAGAATGCAAAAATGTATGTTGATGCGGTGTCCCTGGGACGGCAGTATATAGATGAGATGACAGAAAACGGGGCAGAGCCCGAGACGGTAAAAAAATGGATGACAGGATATTTTACAAAGAGTATCCGGAGTCACAATGTAAATAAGTATTTCTATTTTGTATGCTATCAGGGAACAATTTATGCAGACCATTATCTGGACAAGGAGTACAGAAAAAATTATGAAAATAAAAAATGGTTTTTGGAGTCCATAAAAATTGATCATGGTGCCACGCTGTCATTAAACAGCAAAGGTGAGGAATTTGACAATCTCATGGGAACCATTGCAGATATTAATCCCAAAACGGGAAATGGTGTTGCCATTAATCTGTACGAGGACGATTTTTGGACCATTCATTCGGACTGGCAATATACATTGGGGGAAAACTACTACCTGACAGATGAGGGCGGTGATTTAATATACACATCGCAACACCATCGGTTTGACGAAGCCCAGAAGTATGTAAAAGGGCTACAGGTAAAGAAAAAAGGAGTTGCCAGAAACCAGCAGGGACGGCTGGCACTAATCTATACCTATTCGTCTTCTAATCATTGGAAGGCAATACTTACCATTCCGCTGGTGAAATTATTTGGAAAAGCAATGATTGTTACCTTTATTTATACCTGTATTATGGCGGGATTTATTTGGGCAATTGTAATTATTTTGCGGAGAAGCGAGGCGAGAGAAGTTCAAAATGAACAAAAGAAAAGAATTATTGATGCCATTACCAGTATTTATTGTATAGGAAGTTATATTGATATAGAAAAGGATACCTACAGACTTTTGATGGAACCTGAGGGTCAATATGAGGATGCCTGTGAACAGACTGCTGCCAGCGGTTTTGTAAATGTATTGTGTGAAAATTACGTTGAGAAGAAATATATAGAAAACGTGAAGAAATTTTTGTCCTTTGAAACCATAGGAGAGAGATTAAAAAATCAGCCCTATGTAACTTATGAATATGTAAGCACCGTCTATGGCTGGGTAAGAATATTTTTGATTCCCATAAACCGAAAACCGGGAGAAAAGGTAAATGAGTTTTTGATGCTTAATCATGTAATCGATGAGGAACGGGTCAAAGAACTGGAAAAATCCGTGGATGAAATGACATCTTTATATGAAGAAAATGAGGCATCCCTGGATGAAATCCGGCATTTGAGTGAGGAGCAGAGCACCATGTTGGAAGAGGTCCGGGAACTAAATGAAAAATTGGAGATAGCGTATCAAGAGTCAGAAAAAGCAAACAAGGCAAAGTCGGATTTCCTTTCCAGAATGTCTCACGACATCAGGACGCCTATGAATGTTATTGTTGGAATGACCGGCCTTGCTTTGGATAAAATAGAAGAGACGGAAAAGGTAAAGGGATACCTTGAAAAAATTGAAGCGGAAGGAGCTCATTTGCAGAATCTGATTAATGACATTTTGGATATCTCCGCCATTGAATCCGGAAAACTCCATGTAAATCGCAGAGAGAGTAACGTGGATGCTATGTTAAAGCGTATCAACGACGCGGTGAAGAGCCAGGTGGGGGCCAGAGAGTTGGATTACACCTTTACCAGAGGTGATATAAAATATCCTATTTTGATGATGGATAAACTACGTATTTCCCAGATATACTCAAATCTGTTGTCCAATGCCATAAAGTACACTCCTATTGGGGGAAAGGTGAATTTTGACATCTGGCAGGAGGATGACGAAAGGGAAGGATGGATTATTCTGTGTGCCAGAGTAAAAGACACCGGAATTGGTATGTCGGAAAGCTTTATGAAAAATATGTATGCAGAGTTTGTGCGGGGAACAGATACCAGAATTAATAAGATACAGGGCTCCGGCCTTGGGCTTGCCATTGTAAAACAGCTGACGGATTTAATGGATGGAACTGTGGAGACCAAAAGCCAGGAAAAGAAGGGGACGGAATTTTTAATTAAGATTCCACTGCAGTATGTGGACAAAACACAGAATCAGGAAAGCAGTTCTGTGAAAAAAACAACCTTTGCAGAATTGAAAGGAAAACGAATCCTTATTGCGGAAGACTATGATTTAAATTTTGAGATTACCAATGAGCTTTTGCGAGTACAGGGAGTGGAAACAGTGCGGGCTATCCATGGTGAGGAAGCGGTGGAACAGTTTAAAAAATCAGATGAAAATGAATTTGATGCTATTTTAATGGATATTCAGATGCCGGTGATGGATGGAATGGAAGCCACCAGAGTGATAAGGAGTATGCACCGGGCAGATGCCAAGACGATTCCGATTATTGCTATGACGGCAAATGCCTTTGCGGAGGATGCCAACGACTGCTTGGAGGCGGGAATGAACGCCCACTTGGCAAAACCTGTGGATGTGACTCTTATGCTTCAGACCCTGTCGTCCTTTCTTTCCTAGGAATAAATGTTTCACTTTCGGGGAGACTAATGAAAAAATGGAGGTGAAACGAAGATGTCTGAGGATACAATTGAATTGCTGAGAGAGTGTGACGCCGGGGTGAAGATGGGAATCGCTTCTTTGGACCAGGTGCTGGACAAAATCCAGGATAAAAAA
>JALELK010000083.1 GCA_022768745.1 Lachnospiraceae bacterium | reverse complement strand
AAAATAATTTTTGAAAAAGACAAGGTAAAAAGATGGTTTCCATTACCGGAAACCATCTTTTTTTATACAGTTTCGGAAATGTTTCCAATACTGTTTTCGTAAAAAAATACCCTTATATCATAAAAAATGCACAAAATATAGAACTTTGAATTGTCTATAATGTGAAAAGTGATGTGAAAATGGAAAAAAGAGTTGAAAACGTTTCCAACAGGTGATATGATGCAACTATAGGAAACGTTTTCGTGTTTCTAACAAATCATTAACAGGAGGAGAACATTAATGAAAAAGAAATTAGTAAGTGTTTTGATGGCAACTGCTATGGTTGCTACACTCTTCGCAGGATGCGGCAAGTCTGGCGATTCAGCAAAGAGTAGCAAAGGTTCTGTATACTGGTTAAACTTCAAGCCAGAAGCAGATGAGGCATTACAGGGTATTGCTAAAACTTACAAGGATGAGACAGGGGTTGATGTTAAGGTTGTAACAGCAGCAGAAGGAAAGTATGAGTCTACTCTTACATCCGAGATGGACAAATCAAGTGCTCCTACATTGTTCGTTGTTGGTAACCAGGCAGCAGTTAAGACTTGGGGTGATTACTGCTACGACTTGTCTGACACAGATGTTTACAAAGAGTTAAACACAGACGCTTTCACATTGAAGAAAGAAGACGGTTCTGTAGCATCAATCGGTTACTGCTATGAGACATATGGTATTATTGTAAACAAGACCTTACTTGAGAAGGCTGGACACAGTGTAGACGAAATCAAGGATTTTGCTTCATTAAAGGAAGTTGCTGATGATATTCATGCAAATGCGTCTACATTGGGATTCGATGCATTCACATCTTCAGGAATGGATGATTCTTCATCTTGGAGATTCTCAGGTCACTTGGCAAATATGCCATTGTACTATGAGTCAGTTGATGACAACTGGACAGAGTGCCCTGCTGAAATCAAGGGTCCATACCTCAATGAGTTCAAGAACATCTGGGATCTCTACACAACAGATACTGCTACAGCTAAGAGCGATTTAGCTACCGGTGGTTTCGATGCTGAAGCTGAGTTCAAAGATGGTAAGGCTGTATTCTATCAGAATGGTTCTTGGGAGTACGATGCACTTAGTGAGTCTTGGGGCGATGACGAGATGACAATGATTCCTATCTACACCGGACATGAAGGTGAAGAGAACATCGGTCTTTGCTCTGGTACAGAGAACTGCTGGGCAGTAAATGCAAATGCTTCAGAAGCTGACATTCAGGCAACACTTGACTTTATGAAGTGGATGGTAACTTCAGATGAAGGTACAAAGATGATGTCTGAGCAGTTTGGTATCATTCCTTACAAGGGAGCTGCTGAATCAACAAACGTATTCTTGAACAGAGCTAACGAGTTAGCAAACGAAGGAAAGACAACTGTAACCTGGGTATTCAACTACACTCCAAACGTAAACGACTGGAGAGCAGGTGTTGTAGCTGCTATGAACAACTACGATGCAGGCGGTGACTGGGCTGACGTTGAGAAGGCTTTTGTAGACGGATGGGCTACACAGTATAAAGCAGCTAACAATTAATTTGTTTAACGAAATATGCTGAAAATTATGTGGGGGCTGGTTGGGAATAATCAGCCCCCAAATTTTATCAAAAACCTGTTATGAGAAAGGAAACGATAATGAAGAAGAAGAGAAAAGTGAATGATGGTACTTCGGTAAATTCACCTTTACTTAGAAGATCTATTCAGAGAATGTTTTTTATCTTTCTTGTGCCAACATTTGCGGCATTTGTGATTGGGTTTATTTACCCATTCTGTAAAGGATTTTACTTATCCTTTTGTTCTTTTGTTACTACTAGCAATACGAAATTTGTTGGAATCGAAAATTACAAGAAAGCTTTACAGGATGCATCCTTTATGCATGCGTTCTGGTATACGGCACTTTTTGCTGTTGTATCCGTAATTTTAATTAATTTACTTGCATTTCTGGTGGCATATCTGCTCACTATGAAGATTAAAGGTGCTAATATTTTCAGAACAGCATTCTTTATGCCTAACTTAATTGGCGGTATCGTGCTTGGATATATCTGGAGTATGATTTTTGATGGTATCTTAAGCAGATACAATACATCCATTTTGATGGAAACCAAATATGGTTTCTGGGGATTGATTATCCTGATGCTTTGGCAACAGGTTGGTTATATGATGATTATCTACATAGCCGGTTTACAGAGTGTACCGGAGGAGTTAAACGAGGCAGCACGTATTGATGGTGCAACCCGTTGGCAGACACTGATTCATGTAACAATTCCAAACGTGATGTCATCTATCACGATTTGTATGTTCCTGACATTAACCAATGGATTTAAGTTGTTCGACCAGAACTTAGCATTGAATGGTGGTGGTCAGCCATTTAAATTCTTGGAGGGAGGCGCAACTGTTAAGACAACAGAAATGTTAGCCCTCAATATATATAGTTCGTTCTACGGGCAGAATACTTCTGCGAAGGGTGTAGGACAGGCGAAAGCTGTTATTTTCTTTGTGTTAGTTGCATTGATTTCAATTATTCAGCTTCGTGCTACTAGGTCAAAGGAGGTACAACAATAATGAATTCTGCAAAAGTACGTTTAAATATTATTACAGCAATTTTAACTGTTGTTACAATTATCCATGTGTCACCGATTTTTATGGTGCTTATGAACTCCTTCAAGGCAAATACTTATGTTAAAACACATACATTTGCATTCCCAACGGGAGATATGTTTGTAGGTTGGAGTAACTACATCAAAGGGTTTACCTTTGGTAACTATCCGATTATCAAGGCAATTGGTTATTCCGCAGTTATCACGGTCTTATCTACTGTTTTGATTTTACTTTGTACCTCTATGGCAGCATAGTACATTGTGCGTGTAAACAGTGCGGTGTGTAAGATTGTATATTACTTGTTTGTGTTCTCAATGGTTGTACCTTTCCAGATGGTTATGTACCCATTGGCAAAAACAGCGGACACATTACATCTTTCAACACCATTTACCATTCCTATTATATATTTGGGATTTGGTGCCGGTATGGCAACGTTTATGTTTACCGGATTTATAAAGACACTTCCTTTGGAAATTGAGGAGGCGGCAGCAATTGATGGATGTGGTGCATTCCGTACATTCTTTATGATTATTTTACCGATGTTGAAGCCTACACTGATTTCTGTAGGTATTCTTGAAATCATGTGGATTTGGAATGACTATCTGCTTCCATATCTGGTATTGGATATCAACAAATATCGTACGATCCCTATTCACATTCAGTACTTACAGGGTAGCTACGGTACAGTAGATATGGGGGCTACAATGGCACTTATTGTACTTAGTATCATTCCAGTAATTATTTTCTATCTCACCTGCCAGAAGTATATCATCAAAGGTGTGGCAGCAGGTGCAGTTAAGGGTTAGGAGACAATATGAGAACGAGTGGAGTTTTACTTCCGATTTCTTCGTTGCCAAGTGCATACGGAATTGGCTGTTTCTCACAGGAAGCATACGCATTTGTTGATTTTTTGGAAAAAGCTGAGCAGACCTATTGGCAGATATTGCCAATAGGGCCTACCAGTTATGGGGATTCCCCATATCAGTCTTTTTCCACTTATGCAGGAAATCCATATTTTATCAATTTGGAGGACCTTATTGAGCAGGGGCTGTTGACAAAAGAAGAGTGTGATCAGGTTGATTTTGGTCAGGAGGCTGACAAGGTAGACTACGAAAAATTATACCTTGGACGATTTGACCTGCTTCGCAAGGCTTTTGAAAGAAGCGACGTTCTTACAAATGATGGGTTCAGAGATTTTTGTACCCAGGAGGCTGACTGGCTGGAGGAATATGCACAGTATATGGCTATCAAGACACATTTTGGTGGCAAGAGCTTTATGGAGTGGCCTGAGGATATCAGACTTCGTAAGGAAGATGCATTGGCAGAATACTGTGAAAAGCTATCGGAAGATATCAATTTTTATAAGTACATTCAGTACGAATTCTATAAGCAATGGAATCGTTTGAAATCCTATGCAAATGAGCATGGCATTTCAATTATAGGAGATATTCCAATCTATGTGGCACCGGATAGTGCAGATGTTTGGGCAAGCCCTGAACTTTTCCAGATGAAAGATGGAAAGCAGAGTGCTATGGCAGGATGTCCACCGGATGGTTTTTCGGCCACAGGACAGTTGTGGGGAAATCCTCTTTACGATTGGGATTATCATAAAAAAACAGGATATAAGTGGTGGATTGGACGCATCAGGCAGTGCCGAAAGATGTATGATGTGATTCGTATCGATCATTTTAGAGCATTTGATCAGTATTATTCTGTGCCGGCAGGTCAGGAGACTGCTGTAAACGGTGAGTGGAAAGACGGTCCTGGATATGAATTGTTTGAAGCTATCAAAAAAGAACTGGGAGAAGTTCACATTATTGCGGAGGATTTGGGATACATAACAGATTCCGTTCGCAAATTGGTGGCAGATACGAATTTCCCTAATATGAAGGTATTGCAGTTTGCCTTTGATTCAAGGGATTCCAGTGGACCAAATGATTATCTCCCTCACAATTATCCAAGAAACTGTGTGGTATATACAGGAACTCATGACAATGAGACTTTGATGGGATGGCTGGATAGCATTACACCTCAGGAAGTAAAGTATGTTCAGGAGTACCTTGGATTGGAAAGTGATGAGCCAAAGGCTCTTTGTCGGGGATTGATACGTGCGGCACAGAGCTCTGTGGCGGATTACTGTATTATTCCATTACAGGATTATCTGTATTTGGATAACAGTGCAAGAATGAATACGCCGTCTACAACAGGCGGTAATTGGCAGTGGAGAACTTCTATGGAGTGTCTTACAGATGCCCTTGCAGATGATATTCGAAATATGACCAATTTATATGGTCGTTATTTAAAATAACTCTTATTTGTGTTATGATACCATAAGTGTACGCACAGATAAAAATGCAGGAGCGAGAATAGAATGACAATAAAGGACATTGCAAAGATGTGTAATGTGGGTATCAGTACGGTTTCCAGGGCCATTAACAATGACCCTGGGATTAATCCCAAGACCAGAGCCCGCATACTAAAAGTAATAGAAGAACAAAATTTTGTCCCCAATAATAGTGCCAGAAACTTGAAAATGACGGAGTCTAATACCATAGCACTGTTGATTAAGGGGACAAATAATCCATTTTTCCAGGGAATGCTTCCGATTTTTGAACAGGAATTGCAAAAAGTGGAATACTCTTATGTTACCTATCCGGTTTTTGAAAATCAGGATGAAATGACTGTGGCTTTGGAGCTTATAAAGGAGAAAAGACTGAAAGGAATAATTTTCCTTGGGGGATTTTCGGAAGTTTCAGAGACACATTTGGAGGATATTGGAATCCCATGTGTAAGGTGTACTGTGAGTAATCCAAATGTAGTAGTGGGAAAGAGGGATTATTCAGTAGCGATTGATGATAGAAAAGAAGCCTTTCGGGCAGTGGATTATCTTTGCAAATGCGGACATAAAAAAATTGCCATACTGGGTGGTAGAAAACTGGATGGTTCCATAGGGCGTATGCGTTTGGAGGGATACAAAGATGCCTTAGAGGCAAATGGCATTGCCTACGATCCTGAGTTGGTGGCATACATGAGAGAAGATGTATACGAGTTTACCGCTGAGAACGGTTACCTGACAGCCAAAGAATTATTGGATTCAGGGAAAAAATTTACGGCGGTTTTTGCCATTTCTGATATGATGGCCTTTGGTGTATACAAGGCTATACAGGAAAAGGGACTTCGCATACCGGAGGATATATCTGTGATGGGGTTTGATGGATTGGCTCTCACCAATTTTTATCATCCTTCCCTGACCACGATGTGTCAGCCTTGTGATTTAATGGTAAAGGCATCTATTGATGTTTTGTTGGGTGCTATCAATGATGGAACCCAGGGAGAACAGAGAATTTTCCCGGCAGAGTTGGTCATCAGAGACTCTGTAAAGAAATTATAGTCTATAAATACAGTTCACGAAAAGCGGAAGGTGTCATCTGATACTTCCGCTTAAACTGTCTATTGAACAAGGATAAATTTTCATATCCGCAATTTCCCGAAATCTCTAAAATAGAAAGTCTGGTATTACTTAAGGACTCTGCAGCCTTTGCCAACCGGTAGTCATTCAGATAGGAGATGAATGTCATATTGGTTTGCTGCTTAAAAAAGCGCATAAAATGTGACTCGCTATAACCTAATTTGTTCGCTGCCTCCTGGACGGTGATGCTGTGCATATAGTTGTCATCCACATAGGAGAGGATTTCCTTTAGGGCTGCGTATTTTTTTGTATCTGTATTCTTTTCCTGCTGAAAAGGATGGCGGGAAAACAAAACGTAAAAGAAGCGGAAAATGTGAGACTTTACTCCTACTTCCCAGGCGAATTCCTTTGTCTTACAAAGTGTGTCAATATTTGCAATGCAATCCATCAGCGGAGGATAGCAGAAGTTGTCCCGACGATAGATGGATGGAAGCTGATAGTTTCCCTCCATAAAAGGAATAAAGTATTCCTGGGCACAGGCGTCCAGCTGGTAGGACATAAAAAAACTGGAGGTAATCATAATATTTTCGTATTCCATAGTGGCTCCCTCAACTGGTTTGATGGCGTGGAGCTGTCCCGGACGGATTAACACCAAATCCCCCTCCTGCAACTGATATGGCGTAAAATCCAATTCGATTATGCCGGAGCCTTTTCGGACACTAATCAATTCTACGTTGTCGTGCCAGTGTACCGGAACTTCTGCAAAGTCCAGTGGAATTGTACAAGGGTAAATATTGAAGGAAAAGTCCGGTCTGCCGTGTTCTTTTGTTTCCTGAAGAGTTTTATATCTCTGATTTTCCATAGGGTATCTTTCCTGCCTCTTTTTCATATATATGATAGAATAGTATCATATTAAGAGGGGATGTTACAAGTATTTTGGGGATTTATGACATATAATAAAGTCACAATTCAAAGTAAGGATAACCAAAGGGTTTGAAAGGAGAATGAATATGAGTCAGTTAGAAAAGCAACTGGTTGATGTAATGGAAAAAGATATTAAGAGTGCATCCAATGAGGAAGTATACGCTGGATTGCTTTCTGTAGTTCAGAAGATGGCTGCAGAAAAGGAAGTGAATACAGGCAAGAA
>JALELK010000067.1 GCA_022768745.1 Lachnospiraceae bacterium | reverse complement strand
AAATCCAATAATGTAGAATAAATGCATCTGCTTCTTTAATAAATCCTCAAGAGCACAAATACTTAAAAACCCCAATAACATGACCTGTTCCATATTCACTCACCCTCCGCATTTTCCACAACGATGCAGACCGGATACATCCTTTAAGTGTTTTCTGTATATGGTTCTTTTCAGTCCAACGCATCCTAAAGAGCAATGATAAACCTCTCCATATTCCGTCAGAAACACCACCCCGTCTTTTTTCTTTTTTGCACCGCAGCCTTTGCATGCCTTATATTTCTTTCCATCATGATTTCTCAGTTTATCCACATCCCTTTTTTCCACCCCTCGGATTGCCGGCTGTAAATAATTGCAATTATAACGCAAGTGATATGCTTCCCCATATGGTGTCACATAGACATAGTCACTGTCCTCTGCCTCCTTAGGATCCCATCCCACCCATTTTCTGTGAACCGATTTCTGGGAAATCTTCCAATCCATTTTGCCAAATATTTTTATGGGAAATTCTATCGTGTAGGAAGCTATCAGCAAAATACGATTTCCCTCCACAGAAGACTGGTGATACGAAATACCAAGTCCTCCTCCCTTTACATAAGAAAGGGGCACTTTTTCCTTTTTCATCTTTGCATTACATACCAAAGCCAGTTGCGGTACCGACAAATCATCCTGATGTATCCACACTGATGCCACCTGCTGTCCTGTTTCATCCAAGGCTCTTTGTACTCCTATCTGAACACAGAGAATTCTCATAAAAAAAATTGCAAATATGCCCACACACAATAGGATTGGCAGAACTACCGCAGCTTCTACGGTATAGCTTCCCTGACAGGAGATGCACAAGGGTGTCTCTTTACATTTATTTATAGAGTGGATAGACAGAATACTTTTATTCTTATTGTTAAGAAGAGATTTTATAGATATTTTCTTGCTTGTATTTCGCATATCAGGTGCAACTAAAATATGCGTATTTGAAAGAGACACCCTTCCACACCTCCTATCATATTTATCTAATAATGTATTTCTTTTGTATTAAAATAGTGGTACCAATCCACATTCCGGGAGATATCCGAAACAAAAGTTAAAAAAATCGGGTTTCCAACACAAACGATCTGAGCCTGCATGCTACAAATCATATGGTCCATCTTCACTTCCACATAATCTTCCTGCCTATGTAACTGATTCTCCATTAAATCCATAGGACGAAGTCCTGATTTTTCCTGAGAAAGAGTTGTCAAGAATAGATTTAAATATTGTTCATAAGAAATCCCATTTTCAACTTCCTTCGCATAATACCCACTTCCCAGATAAGCTCCCAAGGTATACAATTCACTGGTCCAATTGCTCTGGTTTTTAATGATTGGAATCTTCTTTCCTTGCAACAGGCTCCTTACATCTAAAATACTTTCCACCAGCGCCCAAACAGCAACCACTGCTCCCTGAACCACTTGAATCAGAGCAGGATTTCCACTGACTCCAGCCAAAGAAATCGCCACTTGATTTGCCTGTTGCAACATAGATGGGGTTGTAAGAATCGTTATGAGGTTTTCTCCCTCCCGCAATGCAAGTACCTTTTCCACAACAGACTCTAAATTTTCCCGATCACTTTGCTTCCCGTTTATGATGTATTCCACCTCATAATCCAGCCCCCTGTCTCCCTTTGTATTACCGTATCTTCCAAATGTGTTCATAAGATACCACTGATAAAAGAGAGTATCTGTCAAATCAGTTTTCTGTATATCTGCAGGCCGGCTCCCCTCATTTCTTTTACGCACAGACACTGCCCCATCCAAAGACATTGCTTTTTCAGAAATCCCATTTTCTGTCACCAACCCAAGCCATCCCTCTTCTTTTATTTGACGAAATACTTCCAAGGGATTATCCCTCTGAATGACCTCCGGTATCTCCGCATTATCCATATTTTCAGTAGGTGTATTTTGTGATGAACTTTCCTCTTCTTTTGGCGTTTCCATGGCGGTCTTTGCATCCTCTACCCTCTGTTCAATCTCTTTTGTTTCCACAGCATTTCCGGTGGATTCCTGAGTGGATTTCGCCCATTGTGTAATCAGGTCTTCCGTAATTTGTTGCTTTGCTGCCAAAGCCCCTTGATACCGGAACCATTCCCCATTGTTATCTGTCAGCAATTCATATTCTGTGATATTGCAAGATTCCAAAGCCAAGCGAAAAAAATCATTCCCACTTTTTTCCCCATCCTCTACATCGTTGCAATTCTCCCAACAATATTCCGCTAATTTTTCCTGTACCAGAGAAGTTCCTTCCGCAATTCCTCCATATCCTGCATCCAGTGCCAACACTCCATACTCATCCCACAAATATCTTTGATATTCTGAAAAAGCACTCTGTAGTGCTTCCTGGGTAATTGTTCCGCTATGATTGTTCATCTCTACTATCCGTATGGTTTCCGACATAGAAAAAAACAGACTTAGCAATAGCGTCACAATCATAGAGAAAAAAATGGTGATACTACCACTTTTCATCTATACCTCTCCCGCCTGATCCTGAATTGTCTTAAAAATATTCTCCACCAATTTTGTAATCTGCTTTTTAAAAATCAGCACAAGACCGATAAGAACCACCAAAATTAATAGAACCTCTACCACACCAATTCCGTCTTCTTCCATTAAAAATTCTTTTACTCTCATTGATTTCTCCTCCGCTTCTGTTTCTATGTTATTTTCACTTTCATTAATGCCGGAATAACAATGATTACTAAGACCATCGCCAACATTCCCATCATAGGGAACAACAACTTTGTGGATGCTTCCTCTCCCAACTTCTTTGCCGTTAACTTTCGCATTTCAAAAGCATTTATATTTTCATTTTCTAACTGCTCTCTCACCTGGGCATTTCCCTTTCTTTGATACTGCTCCAGCAATAGAGCCAATTTCCGATACTCTTTTATTTCAGCTCTCCTACCAAAATGTTCCAACGCCATTATTTCTGACACTCCGTCTCTCATCTCCCAGTTCATCTGCGTTAGCAACTCATATCCCTCTCTCGATTTTTCTCCATGTCTTCTACCTCTTTCATATCGCGTGCATATTTTTGAAACAGCCTCGCTAAAACTGATCCCTACCCCCAGTAATAAAGACATCTGGTCCACAATCAGTGGATAATCCTGCTGCAATATTTTTTTTCTCCTCTCGTCATCCCGTTTCTTTTCTACTTTCTGTCCATAGAAAACAATCACCGGAAGAGACAACCCCAATACCATTAACCAAACTCCCCGAAGGGATTTCTTCTTTTTCCATTTCACAACTTGCCCATTAATTTTTGTTGGAAGCTTCAGTTTTTGGTTATCTGTTGAATTTTTTTGTATCTGTTTTTTTACTTCCAGCAAAAAACCTTCTTTGGAATTTTTTGGCACTGGAATTACGCGGAAAGGAAATGAATATACACTTTCCCTATCCTGACACTTTAACTGCACCGAAGCCTGGATAATAACCGGTTTCTTCACTTCCTCCATCTGGATTTTTCCCTCAGTGTTAATCCTGGTACCATCATCAAAATTCCACTCTGCTTTTACTTTTCCCTCTTGATATTTTTTTCTAATCACCACGTCGTACATAACGTGTTCTGTATCTTTGTTTCTACCAAGAAACTCCCTATCAATCTCCTTCTTTGCACTCCTAAATAGCTTCTCTGCCTCCTCCTCTGAAAAGTGGCGTTCCTCTACTTCCACAATATAGTTTCCGCTATAGCTTTCTCCTTCGACTTCCATCTCTTCTGTGTAATTTCCCTGCCCCGGTTTATTACGCTCTAATCTGTTTTGAAATCCCCATGTGCTCTGCCACATATCCCAAAACAACAATCCCAAGCCCACCAGCTGCATTCCTATCATAATAGCGAAAAGTTGTTTTTTATTTATTCTTCTGTTTTTCACACAGTGTCCCCCAGCCCTTATTTACACAAAATTTCTATATTTTAATATCCACAATCTTTCTGCCTAATGAAATCATCACCAAATAAAACACAAGGCATACGCTCATCATCAGTACCCCCGCAACTGAGTGATATAAAACACCTATAAACTCCTTGGATGTCAGCTTCATATAAGCAAAAATCAAAAGTGGCATTGCAATCATCACTCTTAGTTCCAGCCTTTTCTCTGCCAGCATCGTTTCGATTTCCTGGCTGATTCCGATTTTTTCTTCAATTCTGAGTGCCGTCTGTTGAATGTGATGGATGTAATTTCCTCCCAATCTTTTGGCATATAATAAAATATCTGCAAAATCATATGCCTCCTCCACACAAATCTCCTGAGAGAACTCTAAAAAAGCCTGTTCAATGGGGACACTTACATGTATCTTGCGGTTCATTTTATGCAAACATTGATACAAAAAGCTTTTTTCAGAGAATAGATTCTTTATCTCCTGCTCTGTCTCAAAAAATGCATTTTCAAGGGAACATCCCGCCTGCATATAGGCAGACAAAATTTGCATCATCTCCTTAAATTCACAGAGATTTTGAACCTCTCTTTTTTTCTTTTGATTTTCCGCAAACAATTTCAAAAACCAGGGAATGATTACGCATCCGCTTATCACTCCCCAAACGGAATCATAAAACAACCATGCAATCCCCACTGTCAGTATTGTTCCCCCTAATATGCCCTTTTTGTTTTCTATAGCTTTAACGATTACAAACCTGCCCGAAATAGTTTTTCTCTGTGATACAACTCGTTTCTTTTGATCCAATGCTCCTTTTTCCCTCTCCCGTAATCTTCCTCATTAAGTTCATATATGGTCTGCAACTGAATCTCCCCATTTTTCATCCCCAAGACTTCTTCTATTTGGAGTAATTTTCTGCTTTTATCCCTGAGTCTTCCCAAATGAATAATAATATCCACACCGGAAACAATTTGAGCACGAATCGCTTCCAATGGCATTTCCCCCGCCATTAATGACATGGTTTCCAGCCTGGATATCATATCCTTTGCCGAATTGGCATGGCCTGTGCTAAAACTTCCATCGTGACCGGTTCCAAAACTCTGCAAAACCTCCAGTGCCTCTTTCCCCCTGCACTCGCCAACGATAATTCGATCCGGGCGCATTCGTAAAGCCGTTCTGACCAAATCCCGTATGGACACCTCCAATTTTCCTTCCATTGTGGCCTCTCTGGCTTCCAATCTCACCAGATTTTTCACATTGATCAATTGCAACTCTGCAGAGTCTTCTATGGTTACCACCCTTTCATCTTCAGGAATAAACTGTGCCATAGCATTTAAAAAGGTGGTCTTTCCTGACCCTGTCCCACCGGACACCATTATGTTGTATTTTGCCCGAACCAATTCTTTCACAAATTCACCAACTTCCTCAGACATTGCATTCATGGATATGAGTTTTTCCATGGTAATCTGTTCTTTTGGGAATTTTCTTATGCTCATAGTGCAAAAATCCACAGCAACCGGAGGAAGTACAATATTAATTCTGGTTCCATCCTCCAATTTCGTATCCACAATCGGGTGGGACGAATTTACCACCTTATTATTTGCAGCCACTATTTTCTGAATAATATCTTCCAGTTTTTCCTCCGATGAAAATTTCAAATCACATTCCTGAATTTTTCCTTCTCTTTCTATATAAATGTGATCTGCCCCATTAACCATAATTTCCGTTATGGTATCATCCGCCAGCAAGTCCTCCAAAACATCCAGTTTTCTTAACCCGTGAAAAACTTTTTTCTGAATATCCATCCGTTGTGCAATAGACAAATACGTCTCTTTTCCCACCCGGCATATTTCATCCTGAATAATCGATAGCATCTCTTGGTCAGAAACATCCCTGGACAAGTCAATTCGCCGAAGTACCGCCTCCCGAACTCTGTCTTCAAGCCGTTCCATATCCCACATCCCGAACGCCGACCCATTCCTGCATTGCCTTTCGCACAAACATTCCCAAATTTCCCTGCACCAGTTCTTCCATGGCATAGGTTCCATCCACCAGATTTCCTGCTGTCATAGGCAGTGAAACCTGTCTCATAGGAACGTTATCGCAAACAGTTTTTACATACTCCATAAAATTTGCCTGACTTTTCCGATAGTAATCCCCTGGTTTCCCCAACACCACCACATCCTCACAGAGAGACAGCATATTACGAAATCCCGGTATGGTTCTTCCAAATAAAATTACTACTGTGTCATATCCTATGGATAAGAGGCTGTCCATCAACTGATTCCACATCTCCTCACTGATATCATTCAATTCCTCCGGATTGGAAAACGGATTGATATAATCCACTCCCATAAAAGAACTGATATAATCCCCAATACTGTAATGTTCCTGCTGCACAATCATATATAAAAGGTCCATCAGACTCTTATCACATCTCTGACCTGTCATATCCCCCATAATACTGTTCTCCTCAATATCCAAAAACAATACCCTTCCCCTCTCTCTGTATATCTCGCTGAGAGACAAAGCAAAAGGCATCGACAACTCGTGGGAAATAGGTGAATATATCCCTACAACCTTTGTTTTGATATCAGACCTTTTATCCCACCAATTCTTAGATTGCCTTTGGAACATTCTCCTTAGCATTTCCTCTACAATCTCCATGGACTGATATTTATACACCATAGGCAAATGCTCATATTCAGGGAGAATATTTTCATCACACAAATACAGTTTTTCCTTCACCATATCTGCTCCGCTAAACTCCAGCACGCCTAAAAAATCTCCACTTAAAATTCCCACCTCAAAGGATTCTCCGCAATGAATAAATGCTTCCTCCGATGTAAAAGAATAAATGGTTATCTCCGGTATATGCTCCATCAGATAGGAAGTAAATGCCTCCACATAGGCCTTATCCCCATCACATACCGCAACTTTATTTTCTGTCAAAAAACTCCCTCCTTACACATCCATCCCACATATGCAATAAAAATACACACTGTGAAATGGATTTTTTCTCCTTGCTTTGCATTTTGAAAAACGGCAGATATTTGCCTGTCGATAAAGCATTTTTTCCCAAGGGCAACCAAATGGCTGCCCTTAGAAACCAACTGCTTTTTTCTGATCCATCGAAGCACCCCCATAGATGCTCCGATTACAATAGATACAATGATGAGCCACAATGCATCTCTGACACCCATCAGCGCAGATATTACCCCAAATAACTTGATATCTCCTGCTCCTAATCCTCCCACCAGATAAATTGGAAAGAGAAATCCCACCGTCAGAAGAAATCTCCCTAAAAAACAGACACATCCCCACGCACCCATTTGGTTATACAAAAGATAAATGGCAGTAATACTACATAAGACAATGTAGGAATTAGGTACACGCCAGGTTCTGATGTCCAGCATCATCCCCACGGCAATCATCCCTAAAGTAAATTTCCCATATCCGATTCTTAATCACCCCTCCTTTCATGTGACCCATTATAGATTCGACGCTCTCCAAATACCATGACGTTTCATGCAAGTTTTGGATTTGTAAGTTTTTAACAAAATTTATCTTTTTCATTGTGCATCCTGACATTTCCTGTTTTTCCTGCATAAATATGGAATTTGCGCTCATACTGTATATGAGAGGAAAAGAAAGTGAGGTTTTCAAATGGGATTACTTACACACCCACAAAAGACAGATTCTCATGTCGATGACCTGATAGAAGATTTGCACCAGACCCAGCATGACCTTGCCAATGCATATTCCAACCTAGAATACATGACGGATCCGGACCTTATCGATTACTACATTTATCAGGTGAAAGCCGTACAGATGCGTCACAAGTTTTTGTTAGCCAAAGTCAAACAATTGAATTTATAACCCCCTGAGGCAATTTGCTTCAAACAAAAAAGACAGCCACAAAACGTAGCTGTCTTTTTTCATTAATATCTTCATAATAAAAGGACACCCTAAGGTGTCCCTTGTTTTACGCCCAGAATCCTCTGGTCCCAATATCCTTTGCCACCGACTCATTTAACTGATGTCTGCCATAGGTAAGTCCTACCGTTACCTTTTGGGTGTTGTTCATCATAGGCTCTCTGGAATCCTCTTTTGCCACCTGAATAAATGCTTCCTCCAGTGACTTCATGATTTTTCCTGCATCCAGAATCTCCTGTTTCTTTTTCCGATACATTGCCTTTGCCAGTTCTCTCGCCACAAAGGTATACAGTGCATATAACTCACCGGAAATCTCATAGGTAAAATCCAAAATACTTCGCAGGTGCTGTACCACCCGGCTGCATCCTCTCACTGCCTTTATGTATTTCTCCTGATTATCTGCCTCCAACGCCTCGATGGCATCTCTCTGGTAAGCAAAATAGATTTCATAGAGAACACAAATCAACTGGGTAGGATTGCTCTCTGCAATTTTCCGGTTAAAATCCACAATCTCTTCCTGTCTCATTTATCTTACCTGTTTCCTAACATCTGAAGTGCCAGCTCCGGCAGTGAGTTCGCCTGAGAAAGGGCGCTGGTTCCTGCCTGCTGCAATACATTATTCTTTGTGTATTCCACCATTTCCTCTGCCATATCCACATCCTCTATACGGGAAAGGGCAGAAGTCATATTTTCCTGGGTTAAATCCAGACTGCTTACGGTGTAATCCAGACGATTTTCATAGGCACCAATCTTGGAACGAATCTCGTTGATTTTTGTCATGGCATCATCGATACTGCTCATGGTCTTTTTCGCTCCGTTTACCGTGGCTACATTGATATTATCCAGATACAGATTATCGATGTCTGTGGCCGGAATACGAAGCTGCATAGTCTGCCCCTCGTTGGCACCAATCTGCAAATCCATAATTCCAACATCCGTCACAGAAAACTCAATCTCCTTGTTTGCTCCCTGATTAAAAAAGTCTTCTTCCAAAAGCATAGACATCTTGAATCCGTTGGTATCTGTAATTGTAATCTTATTTCCGTCATAGCCCACCGTCGCCTTTTGACTGAAGGCAGACTCATCCGGGTCTGTGTTTAAAGTCACTACCGCATCCGTTCCTACCTGTCCCATCACTTCAGCTTTGGCATCCTTTGTGGTTTTCTGGTTCGGCACTCCCGGAAATGCATCTGTATCAAAACTTTGTATCATATCAATGCTGGCATGGGCGCCATACTCGGCAGACTGGAATACAATCTTTCCGTTTCTCTCCTCAAAAACGCACTCACCATACTCAGCCGCATCTCGCAGAGTTGCCTTAATCTCTGTCTCTGTCATAGATGCGTTAATCTCTGCTGTGGAACCGTTAATCTGCACAGAACCGGTTTTGCCCACCAAATCCGCTACAGATATTCCTGTGGCATACTCTGCTCTCGTAGCCGGCTGGTCCACAGATAATTTATAAATTCCCTCAGGCACAGAATCTGACACATAAGTGCGGGAAACATTGTCCACATTCTCCTTGTCGGTGTACACTCTGGCATCCAATGAGCCATCCAAAAGGCTCTTGGTGTTAAACTCTGTGGTGGAAGACACCCTATCAATTTCTTCCCGTAAGGATGCAATCTCCAACTGACATGCTTCCTTTTCACTTCTGGAGTTGGTTCCGTTTGCCGCCTGCACTGCCAATTCTCTCATACGCTGGAGCATATCCGTAACCTCTCCCAACGCTCCGTCCACAATCTGCAACACACTGGTTCCATCGGAGGAGTTCTGGGAAGCCTGATCCAATCCCTTAATCTGGGCGCGCATCTTACCGGAAATAGCAATTCCGGATGGATTGTCCGACGCGTGATTGATTTTTAATCCGGAAGACAATCGCTCCATAGATGCTGCCAGAGCGCTCTCTGTACCAAGCAACTGTTTATTTGTAATTACTGCTGAAATATTGTTATTTATTTTCATCTCATGTACCTCACACTTTTTATATCGGACGCTTCACGTCTTTTTTAATATCTACCGAACTAAATAATTTCTGAAATAGAGTGAATAAAACTTCTTGCTACTCCATACAAAACCTTTGTAGAAACCTCATTTTCCTCTTTTGTAGTCTCAAATCCCGGATTCTTATCCTGATAAAAATCAGAGATGTCCGTATTCTTATCCCAACTGTATTTAAAGGAAACCGGCAAGCCTGTGGCCTCCTGCATATCCGCCGCCAAAAGGTGCATATGCTGGGAAAAGATTTCCTGGACATTTTTTTCCTCAAAGGAAACCTCACCGGAAATCTCCCCTGCCTCGTAGCGGAAGGAACCATAAACCACTCCGGTCTCATCCATATCCATTGCCACTTCTACCAGTCCCTTTTCCTCACTGCCCCGGACAATTTTTAAGGAAAGATTTCCCACCTGGTCTTCCACCATAATAGGAATGTTATAAGTCTCGCTGTTTTCCGCAATCTTGCCAATGGCCTTAATCTGAGTGGTAACCAGCTTCATTCCCCGGACATCAATGGAACTTACATCCTTTTCCACCAACATATTTTTCATAACGTTTTCCGCAGTTTCCTCCAACTTTCGCTGGGCATCTGCCATTTCCTTTGGAGTCTTAACAGCCTCTCCAAAGTCTTCAATCAAATCCTCTATCAGACCGCTGATATCCAAGGAATCCGTAATCTCCTCACCGGAGTATTTCAGTAATTTGCGATACATTTCATTGCGGTCTCGCAACATTTCCGTCACGCCGTTTAAAAATGCCGGTGTAGCAGGCAAATCGTTTCTCTCCAAAATCTCATACACCTGCTCCTCACTCTTTAATGCCCGGGTCACCTGCTCCTTCGTCTCATTGGCATACTGGGTTTCCTGCATCTGCTCCTGTCTTGCGACTTCTTCCCCGTTCATCTGAGCCAATTGATTTTTAAACTGTTCCGGAGTCAAATCCAAATAAGCATCTTCTCCGTTAAATTCCTTCATTTTTACCGGAGTCATATCCTCTCCCGCTTCTTTTAAGCAGTTTGTCTGAAATGCCATCTCAATCTGCTCTGTAATAGAGAGACTGTCCCGATTGAAACTCTCCACTGCTCCAAAGGAATCGTCCACCCCATATTCTTTTCCTGTGCGTTTTTTGGAACGGACCGCTGTCATCAGATTGCGAAGGGTCACATCGGTTCCCTGAGCCATCAGCGCCCCGATAGCAGCTCCGTCTCCTGCCTCCACCTGATGAATCAGTCGATATACACCGATAAAGCTCTCCCGCTCCTCCGGTGTAATATCCCCGGTGTGTTCCAGTTTCCACAGAAATTTAGAAAACTTCTCTGAATCCTGGGCACCGTCTTTTTGCGCCATATCCTCTGCCATCTCTGTCAAATCCTCTATCTTCATATCCAGAGGGTTTTTTCCTTCCTTTATCATCCTGGTAACCACTGCCGGTGTCAGGACTTTAAACATTCTCTGCACCTGAGTGTCAGAAGCCTTTATGGCCTGGATGTTTTCTTTTGTCAGTTCCATTTCATTATAGGAAAGAATCCGCACAGCCCTACGATTGTCCTCAGAGGTTTCCAAATTCAGATCATCTAAAATATCATCCACATTGGCAAAGGCTTTCGTGATGGAATCTCCCATATCCTTTCTTGGGGCCGTCCAAAGAGTCTCGTATCTTCTCACCGCCTCTTTGTAGGTATCCTGCTGAAAATGAGCCGCCTGATGCAACTGGGAAAAGGTTGCCTCTGCTATGTCCTTAAACTGTCCCAAAACCGCTGCCGGAGCATCCTTTACTTCCTGTAACTTCTCGGAAAAGTCCAGATAGTTTGCCACGTTCTCCTGTGTCTGCTCTACAGTCTCGCCGCCTAATACCTGAGACAGGTACTCCTTTTCCATACTTTTAATTTCCTGAATCACGTCCTCAATTGCCATAGTATCTATGGAAATTCCCTTTTTCAAAAGGGCGTAATTTGCCTGTACAGAAAGCAGCATCCACGCCTCATCCCTCTGTCTGGTCGCGGTGAGGTTTGACAACTGTTGTTGTTGATTGTCATAGGCATCCCTGGCCTTCGCCATGATACTGTCCTCCGGAAAAAGTACTGCCTCTCCCGGCTTTTTTCCCTCTGCAACTGCGTCTGTAATAATGTCCGCCATCTCCTGAGCAGATAGGTCCACATCCATTCCTTTCAACTGTTGCAAATAGGTTAAATTCTCCCCGGTCACCGGAACATTGTTTTCCAGCAGCCACTGACAATCCTCGTAGAGCCCGGGACTTTCCTCCAAAGAGGTCTGCTGTATCACAGATGCAAACTGCTCTCTCATCTCCGTAGAAATCACATCCTGCACTTCATATTCCTGCTGATCGGCTCCCAATTCCGCACTTCCGGCGGAAAAATTTGCCTGATAGACATTATCTATGGTAGGCTCCATCTCATTGCTTAACAGATATTTTACACTGTCCGGGGTAATAGGATTTTGAAGTTCCTCCCCTTTGACAACCGCTGTCTCAATTTCCTTTTGCAGATTCTCATCCACAGGAATATCCATCTCTTCCAGCTGATTGCTGATTTGATTTGCCACAGAAATACTACCGGTCATGGCTTCAATCTTATCCTGAGACAATCCACCCATCTGGGAAATATCAGCGCCACCCTTTGCCAAAGCCAGCTTAATCCGGTCCACCACAGTTACAATAGTGGCCACATCCGTATCCATAGGGTCAAATCCATCCTGCAGCATTTTCTGCAAATCCTCTGGGGAAGTGGTGTTTGCGTAAACCGCCAACTGGTTCATCAGGGCAGTTTCATCTGTGCCCCTTTGCATATCTTTTTCCAACTGATCTGCAATGGTGTCCTGCTTTAATCTATTCTTATTATAAAACGGGGAATCCAAAGAAATCTCCCGCAGAGTTTCCGTATTCTTTTCTGTCGTCTTTTGGGTATTTGTACCTGAAATGATGCTGTCTGCATCACCGGTTTTTTCGTTTTTGAATAAGTCTGTTAACCGAATCTGATCTATCTGCATACTGGGCCTCCTTAGCCTGATGTAGATTATTTCGGTTGATTACAGCCAAAACTTAAGACTCTTATGGCAACAACAACTTGTCGCCGGCTTTAATTAAATCGATGTCTTCTATATGGTTCTTCTCGCAAATCGCCTGAACCATAGTGTCGTTTCCGTATACTTTTTTGCTGATATCTGTCAGCTTATCTCCCTGCTCAACAATGTAATATCCCTGAGCAAGATAAGGATTTTCCTCCGTGGTGGTCTGGGCCAGTTCCGAAGCCTTCTTGCTGATGGTTTCCTTTATCACATCCTCCTGGGCTTCACTTGCCTTTTTCTGGTCAGATAAGGCCTCCACAGAACTTTCCATATCGGAAAGTCTGGCATAATTTTGAATCAAGATACCGGATAAAAGAAGCATAACCACCATAGCAATGGATACCGCCACTTTGGACCTTCGACTGTGGATTCGTTGCTGTTGCCCATTCATATAAGCCCGGTATCTGGCCATAGCCTCCGCATCCTGTCGATTCTCCCGTTCATACTTCGCCTCATCATGAACTAAAATTCCATCCCAGTTTCCTCCGCTTGTTTCCAGCAACTCCTGTTCCTGTCTGGTGTGGTAAGTGCTGAGATAGCTGCCCATAGGGGTATTTTTTTCATAGTAGATGCAATAGCCATCCTCAGGAACCATCTGTCCTTCTATGTCCAGATACATCTGCTCCCATTCCCCGTATCCGTCGAACAGGTAAACATTTCCGTGGTTTCCCGGGAAATGCCGGTTGCAAATTTTTTTGATTTCCTTCTCCATCTCCTGTTTGGGACCTACCGTCTGCATTCCCCATCCAACAATGCTCCACTGGGGAAAGTACTGCCTGCTCTGGCGATAAATCTCATCCCACATATCATCGGAAAACACCGGCATTCCGCCACCGTAACTAATGTCAGGCAGCTCCAGGGCTCCCTTCATATAAATCTGGTGCCGATCTCCTGTCCGAATGATTTCTCCCAGGAAAACAAAGGTACATCGCCCCATTTTTCGGTCTTTTTTATGTAAAAAACGATATACATAGTCTTCCATATACACAATGTGATTTTCGGAAATGTTGCCGATTTGCCTGATATTTCTCGGCGGCTTTTCCCCTTTATCTGCAGGTCTTGGTTCATTCACTATTTCAATCATAATCGCTCTCCTTTTACCATATACAAGTATCATAAAATTTGAACGAAAATTGTTGAAAAAGAAGAATAAACCTATAACTCTGTTCGACCTTCCAATGCCCGGAGCAAAGTCACCTCATCAATGTATTCCAAATCGCCTCCCACGGGAACACCGCTGGCAATCCTTGAAACCTTTATCCCTGTGGGCTTAATCAGTTTGCTGATATACATAGCAGTGGTTTCTCCTTCCAGACTGGAGTTTGTGGCAATAATCACCTCGTCCACATCCTCCTGCAACCGCTGCATCAATTCTTTTAGTTTGATATCTGTAGGACCGATTCCCTGAAGTGGTGAGATCGCACCGTGCAACACGTGGTAAACCCCTTCGTACTTTCCGGTCTTTTCATAGGCTGCCAAATCTCTGGTACTCTCCACCACCATAATCACTTTTTTGTTACGGTTTGGATTGCTGCAGATTGGACAGACCTCGTCATCTGTAAGGGAAAAGCAATGTTTGCAATAATGCACGTTCTGTCTGGCATCCACCATTGCTCCCGCCAGATTCTGTACCTCTTCCGTGGGCATATTAAGAATATGAAAAGCCAGCCTTTGGGCTGACTTTGCACCTATCCCCGGCAGAGTGGATAACTCGGAAATCAGTCTGCTGATTTGCTTGCTATAATACTCCATAATGCCTCTCTTAGAATGGGAATCCTCCGCCCATTCCTCCTGTAATTTTTGCCATTGAGGACTGGGTCTTTTCATCCATAGCCCGGAGCGCCTCGTTAGTGGCTGCCATAATTAAATCCTCTAAGGTTTCAATATCATCCGGATCTACCACTTCCTCATCCAGTTTCACCTTGGTTACTTCTTTTTTACCGGAAACCGTAACTTCCACAACACCGCCACCGGCTGTTGCAGTTACCTCTTCCTCCTCTAAAGCCTTGCTGGCCTCCTCCATCTGACGCTGCATCTTCTGTGCCTGCTTCATCAAATTATTCATATTTCCCGGCATTCCGCCGCCACCTGGAAATCCTCCTCTTTTTGCCATTTTAAAAATCCTCCTCTTCGATTTCTATATGATTATTTTGGGCGAAAAAGTCTACCGCGTTGGTATACAACTGGTCGCCTCTCACATTGGTCCGGTTCACCTCTACCACAACCGGAACTGTCTTTCCAATGGTTTCCTGTATCAGATTTTGTAAATCTGCCATGGTTGCTTCTCCCTCTAACAGGGAACTGTTAATGGTCTTTGAGCCCTCCGGCTCATCGTATACAAGCATCAGTTGATTGTTATCATTCACTGTGGGCATCGCTGTGGAAAGGGCCTGTCTCAGCAGTCCTGTGGAAGCTGATTTAATCTGTCCCCAGCCTCTGCAAAGCTCCTGTATCTCCTCAGGCATAGCCGCAGGCAAAGTCTTTTTTTCCGGCCTGACCTGGGGCTGTGCACCGGAAGTCGGTGCCACCGGCATAGCTACCGGCACTCCTTTTTCCACCTTTTCCTCCACTACATCCATTCGCTCCACTAACGCCTGATAGTTTTCCTCCATCTGCGGTTTGCAAAGTTTAATCAAAGCAATTTCTATCAAAACACGCTTTTGGGACGACTGTCTGATCTGGTTGGACAACTCGGAAAAAATGCGAATGTAACGGATTAACGTATCATCGCTGGCCATAGCTGCCTCTTCTTTTAACAGTGCCATCTGCTCACTGGTGACTTCCAATACATCTTCCATATTGGTGTCACTTTTTACCAACATCAGATTTCGCAGATACCAGGTAAAGTCCACCACAAACTGGTTTAAATCCCTACCCAGTGTCACCATCTCCTCTAATTGGGCAATGGCACCTGTCACGTCATGATTTAAAACTGTGCGGAGCAAGTGGCTGAAAATTTCATTATCCACAGCTCCCAACACCTGAAGCACCTTGTCGTAGGTCAGCTCCTCTCCCAGATAAAAAGCGATACACTGATCCAAAAGACTCAAGGCATCACGCATAGAGCCGTCTGCCGCCTTTGCCACATAACGCAAGGCTCTCTCCTCTGCCGAAATTCCCTCCCGGTTCATAAGATCCTGCAGTCTCGCCGCAATGGTATCAATGGTAATCCTGCGGAAATCATATCTCTGACACCTGGATAAAATGGTAATCGGTATCATATGCACTTCCGTGGTTGCCAAAATGAAAATCACGTATGCCGGTGGTTCCTCTAATGTTTTCAACAGCGCAGCAAAAGCACTGTTGGAAAGCATATGCACCTCGTCGATAATATAGACCTTGTATTTTCCCTCTGTAGGAGCATAGGTCACTTCTTCTACAATATCCCTGATGTTGGACACGCTGTTATTTGAAGCCGCATCAATCTCGAAAACATTCATGCTGTTTCCCTCTGCGATTCTCCTGCAGCTCTCACATTCATTACAGGGGCTTCCATTGACCGGATGCTCACAGTTTACCGCTTTCGCAAGTATCTTTGCCACTGTGGTTTTTCCGGTTCCCCTGGTCCCCGTAAACAGATAGGCATGTCCCAGGCGATTGGCCTTCACCTGATTTTGCAATGCTGTCACTATATGTTCCTGGCCCTTTACATCTTCAAAATCCTGGGGCCTGAATTTTCGATACAATGCCGTATAAGACATTTTTTCCACCTCTTAAATATTAATCGCCAAAACTGATTCCCATGAGTTTTGCTTCCTGAATCATCTGGCAGTTCGGGTCAACCATCTTTAATTTTCCTGCAACATCCTGCAACGGAACGCGCTTGGTCTCCCCATTAATCATGGCAATCATATATCCATAATCCTTGTCCAAAATTGCCTGAGCTGCTGCGGAACCTAATCTGGAGCAAAGCACTCTGTCGTAAGGACATGGACTTCCTCCACGCTGTGTATGTCCTGGAACAGCGACTCTGACATCGTATCCTGCTCTCTCTGCAATCTCATGAGCAATTTCATAGGAAACAGACGGATAGGTCTGGTTTGCTCTCTTCTTCTTAAGCTCTTTCTTTCCAAGAGCCGCATCTTCCTTGGAAATGGCGCCTTCTGCCACTGCTAAAATGGTGAATCCTTTTCCTGCCTTATTACGATTATCGATAGCTTCGATTACCTTGTCGATGTCGTACGGAATCTCCGGCAACAAAATAATATCTGCACCGGATGCCACTCCTGCGTACAAAGTAAGCCATCCCACCTTGTGTCCCATAACTTCTACAATAAATACACGATTATGGGATGCCGCCGTTGTATGAATGCAATCGATAGCATTGCATGCCACATTGATGGCACTCTGGAAACCAAAGGTCACATCTGTTCCGTAAATATCATTGTCGATAGTTTTTGGAAGATGGATAATATTTAGTCCCTCTTCTCTCAAAAGATTGGCTGTTTTCTGGGTTCCGTTTCCTCCCAAAATAACCAGACAATCCAGATTTAATTTATAATAGGTGGATTTCATCGCCTCCACCTTGTCCAGACCATTTTCATCCGGAATGCGTATGGTTTTAAAAGGCTGTCTGGAAGAACCTAAAATGGTTCCGCCCACTGTGAGAATGCCGGAAAAATCTTTGCTGCTTAACAGTCGGTAATTTCCGTAAATTAAACCCTTATATCCCTCATAAAAACCATAGACTTCCAAATCCGCTACACTGTGACTAAGACCTTTTACTACACCTCTCATAGCTGCGTTTAGTGCCTGACAGTCACCACCACTTGTCAACATTCCAATCTTCATAATGAGTCCTTATCCTTTCTGTATTTTTAACCATATTGATTATAATATATCCGTCTGTGGGAAACAAACACTTCTTAATCCTGATACTCTCCGTATTCACATCCCACGTTTTCACACAAAATCTCGTCTACCAGTTCCCAGCCCCACTTTGATTTTGATTTCTCGTTTTTTATATTCAAAGATTTCTTATAGAGCTTTACTGTGCCCTTGCCATTGCCACCATTCCACAGATGATTATGTCGCTTAGATCCGTCCGGAGCCTCATAGTTAATCAAAAGCATATCCTTCTTTTTGCATTTGATTTCCGTACACATCTTTGACATAGGTGTCTCCTGGATGACTCTCCAAATAAGCTCGTCTTTGGTTTCCTTGGTTTTAAACTTGGTCTTCGTCAACGTCCAGAATTTAGAGAAATTAAACTCATAGGCTGTCCCCTCATACCACATAGCACTCAGCAATTTATTTTCCAATGCCAAAGGACCTACCTTGGGTCTTCGGCCCCCAATGACAAAGGCGGAATCCTTAAGGGCCTCGCCTGTCACTTTGCTGGTGAGATGACTGGACGCCAGCCATACCCATGGGCTGGTAAAATCCTTGCCCCAGTTTTTATCTGCATATCCATAGGATGTGGCCTTATCTACCAGATATTCCTCTCCATCCAAAACTACCTTTCCCTCAAAGGCCGTCCTCATACCCTCGCAGTGCCAGAACATCTCAAAAGCCTCCGCATCACGAAGAGGTTTTCCTGCACCGTAGCCCACGTTAAAGGTGATGTTTTTGTCCATAGTCAAATCCCAGTACATTCTGCCTGCATCACTCATATATTCCGGATGTGCCTTGGCCTCTTCCTCTGTGATGTCCACCATACCAATGGTTCTGGTCTCAGAGCAGAAGCAGTTGTCAGCGCTGATTAAATAAGGTGCATCCTGCTTTACCGTCACATCATCCCAGGCAAAAAAACGATTCAACTGTTTTGGATTTTCTCCCCAGGTTCCCACCTTTACCATCATATAGGATGGGCAGATGCCCTTTTCCTTGTTTTCCGGCAACTGTCCGAAAACCGGTTCTTTTCCGCCTAATTCCGGGTTAATGGTAAAAAATTCCACAAAGAATGCTTTTTCTTCACCGGTGATACTGTGATGGGCTGTAAATGAATGCCACCACCAATCATATCCCTGCTTTGCCAGTCCCCCCTGAAGCATAAAATTATTTCTGGTAATGTCAGAGTGGTTAAAATGATCCAGATGCTCCACTCTGTTCTCAATTTCCTTCACTTTCTGTCCGATTTCTTCTAAATTCTGAAATGTTTTCATTCTTTTGTCCTCACTCAAACTCTTCCATGGTATCCTTTGTCACCACTGTCACCGGGTAGTTCGTTCCATTGAGTTCAATGGATGGAACCGTGGCGTCATGGGAATAAATCCGCTCCTCCACAAAGGAATACTTATCCGGCTTCTTTCCTGCTTCCAACTGCTGAATCACCGCTTCCACTCTCGGTCCGTGATGGGGATTGCATCCTGCGGCAAAAGTGATTTTGTCCTGCAAAATGTGTTTCATGGTGTTTTTGGTCACTGCATCAAAGGAAATCACCATAATGTCCCCTGCGGCAATGTCTGAACCAACCTTTTTCCCGCTGTCCTCAATTGCCTCAATGGCTCCAAAGGCTTCATTATCGTTTTCACAATAAACTACGTTGATATTGTCATATTTTTTCAGGAAGTCTTCCATGACCTCCCGGCCTTTGGCCTGGGTAAAATCTCCCACGGTCATATCCAAAAGATTCCAGCCATATTTGTCCACTCCCTCCAAAAGACCGTTGGTTCTTCCGATTTGGGCGGACGCTCCTATGGTTCCCTGGATATCCACAATATTTACTTCATTATCCGGGATGTCCTTGCTGACCAAATACTGGTGCAGCCATTCCACCGCCTTTTTTCCTTCCAGATTGAAATCCGATCCCACCCAGCACTGATATAAACTGCCGTCAGCATCTACTTTTCGATCCACAATAATCACAGGAATTTTTGCCTCTCTGGCTTCCTCTAACACTGTATCCCAACCGGTTTCTGTCACCGGAGCCAACACAATATAATCTACATCCTGTTGGATAAACTTACGGATTGCCATAATCTGATTGGCCTGCTGCTGCTGCCCATCCTCGATAATCAGCCGATATCCTTTGTCCGAAGTAAATGTCTCCTTCATAGACTGGGTGTTCGCACTTCTCCAATCCGACTCAGCCCCCAACTGTGAAAAACCAATTACAATCTCCCTCTGAGAATTTTCTCTCTTTTCATCGGTACTGACAGTCTGCTTTTTCATACCACAGCCCGCTATCCCCAAGGAGAGAATCAGCACAAAAGACAAAAGGCCTTTTCCCCAATTTTTTCTCGTCATACTATCTACCACTTTGACCTTTCTTCCTACCTTATATTATCTACGAATTGGCTGATTTTCGCAACCTTAGAGACTCAAAAAAGAGGTGAAGATTTAAATAAATCTCCACCTCTTACTATTTTATAAGGTATATAGGGTATTTTATGATTGAACTGTTTTTTTCTTTTTCGCCATAACAACACTTTGAATGACTAAGAACAGGCACAGCATAACGGCGATTGTAATACCGGTCCACCAAGCCTCATCAAATCCCGCTGAAGCTACGATATTCTGAATCGTACTCAGTGAGAGAACTCCGAAAAGTGTACCGATAATATTTCCTACACCACCGGTCAGCATTGTTCCACCAATGATGGAAGAAGCAATGGCATTCATTTCCATTCCCATTGCATGAGACGGAGAGCCGGAACCAACGTGCATGAAATATACAAAACCTCCGATACCTGCCAGCAAACTGCAGAGCACATGGGAAATGAACTTGGTTCTCTTAACATTGATACCAAGCATCAATGCACTTTGGGCATTTCCGCCCACTGCATAAAAGCCACGTCCAAGCTTTGTCCAGCGAAGGATGATAAACAGAGCCAGCACTACTAAAAGTGCCACAACAACACCGATTTCCACGTAGGCATCAATGTATTTTCCAAGACGGTTCACAGAACCAAGTCCCGGAACAATCACTCTGGCATCCTTCAAGGCAACGAATGCCTTGTTTTCAACGTTAAATGGTTTGTTGTTTACAATGGTTGTCATACCACGGGCAAAGAACATACCTGCCAGAGATACGATAAACGGCTGAATGTCTAAGTATGCTACTAAGAATCCCTGAACAATACCGAATGCCAAACCAATAGCAAGGGAAATCAGGATTGCTCCTCCCACACTTCCGTTTTGCTTATCCAGATATACAGCACTGCACATACTTACCAAAGCAACCACACCACCTACGGAAATATCAATTCCGCCGGTAATCATTACAATACTCATACCACAGGATGTGATAATCAAAGCTGCATTGGATGATAAAATACTAAGAAATGTCTGGGGTTTCAAAAATCCTTCTCCCAGGAATAAAATTGCACCAATATACATCACAAAGAAGATGACAATGGTGATTGTCAGCAACATATTTGTGTCTGACATATTTTTTGATTTACTACCAAAACCTTTTTTCGTAGCAGAAGATTTGTTTGTCATAACTATGCAACCTCCTTTACTCTACGATTTTTTCCAATTTTAGAGAGCTTTGCTCTAACGGATGGTGCACTGAGCACAACCAGCAGGATAACCACAACTGCCTTGTAAGCAGGAAGGGCATCTGACTGAACGTTAAACTTATACAAAGTTGTTGTCAAAAACTGAATAACATACGCACCTAAGATGGATGCTGCCATATTAAACTTTCCACCGCTCAAAGCATTTCCACCAAGAGCCACTGCAAGGATGGCATCCATTTCAATATCTTTTGCAACAACGGAATAGTTAATGGTCTGGAAACGGCTGACCTTAATCAGACCAACCACCGCTACACACAGTCCTAAAATAACAAAACTTAAAAACTTGATAAATAACGGATTCAAACCATTTAACCGGGAAGAATCTTCGTTGATTCCAACAGCCTGTGTATAGAGTCCCAGATTTGTAAACTTCAAAACCAGTGCTGTGATAATCACGCATATCATAGCAATGAAAAATGGCGTGGGAATCGGAATTCCCGGAATAAATCCACCATAGTATGCGAAACTCGGTTCACTGATAATTGGCAGCTCATTGTTGTTAATCCATGCAGCGATAGAACGTCCCGCTGTGTAAAGTATCAATGTGGCCACCATAGGTTGTATCTTGAAATACGCCACCAGTATACCGTTAAAGGCACCAAAGAGCATCGCCACAACGCAAGCCACAAGGAATGCCACAAATACGGAAGTCCGAAGTTCTTCCGGTCTGGAATTTGTTCCGCAAAGAACCCGAAGGATCACACTACCGGCAATGGCGATAGCTGCACCGACAGAAATATCCTGTCCTCCGGATGCTGCGGTAACCAAAGTCATTCCGATCGCAAGAATCGCAAGTTCTGAACCATAGTCAAGAATGGTAATCAGATATCCTGACAGAACCGGATCTCCCGAACTGCTCTGACCCATTGTAATCTTAAAGAAGGATGGATCTGCAATCAGGTTGAAAATTGCCAAAATCAATAAAGCTGCAATCGGTATAAACAACTGCTGACGAACAATCTTTCCAAGAAAGCCAGACCCTTTTTCATTTTTAACACCTGTTTTTCCCATGATTATTTTTCACCTCCAGCAATTGTACTCATAATCTTGTTCTGGGTTAAGTCTTCGCCGGAAAGTTCTCCAACTACTTTACGGTCTCTCATAACCACCATTCTTGAACAAGTACGAAGCATCTCGTCTGTCTCGGAAGAAATAAAGGTAACGCTCATTCCCTCTGAAGCAAGTTTTAAAACCAACTTTTGAATTTCAATCTTTGTACCCACATCAATACCACGGGTAGGCTCATCCAAAATCAGATATTCCGGATGGGTCATCAACCAGCGGGCCAGTATTACCTTCTGCTGGTTACCACCGGACAAAGACTTAATCGGTGTATCCGCAGATGCTGTTTTGATGTCCAGAAGTTTAATATATTCCTCTGCAAATTTGTTTGCCTGGGCCTTTGTATATGGTTTAAAGAATCCCCGGAGAACCTGGGATGCAATAATAATATTGTCCCGGACAGACAAATCACCGATGATACCATCCTTCTTCCGGTCCTCAGGAAGATAGGCAATACCATTTTTCATCGCATCTAAAGGTTTGGAAATCTTTACTTCTTTACCGTTCTTTTTAACCTTTCCGCCTAATACACGGTCAGCTCCAAAGATGGCACGGACACATTCACTTCGTCCGGAACCGAGAAGTCCGGTAAATCCATTGACCTCTCCCTTCTTGATGTAGAAATCAAACGGTTTAATCCCGGCATCACTGTAAAGGCCTTCTGCCTCCAGCACCACATCCGATGCATCCTCTCCACTGTACGCCTCCTGTTCGCCCCGGATGTCGGACATATCATCCAACTCCTTACCCAGCATCTTGGCAACCAGTTTTACACGGGGCAGTTCAGAAATGGTATATTCTCCTACCAACTGTCCATCCCGTAATACAGTAATTTTGTCACAGACTTCATATACCTGATCCAGAAAATGGGTAACAAAAATGATACCAACCCCTCTTGCCTTCAAATCTCTCATAAGACCAAAGAGCTTTTCAACTTCCTGCTCATCCAAAGAGGAAGTAGGCTCATCTAAAATCAGGACCTTACAATCCATATCAACTGCACGGGCAATTGCCACCATCTGCTGCACCGCAATGGAACAGCTTCCCAACTGCTGTGTGGCCTTTGCCGGAATATCCAAGGATTTCAGAAGTTTATCTGCATCCTGATTCATCTTTTTCCAATTTGTAGTCGCGCCCTCGGTACGTCCGATATACATATTTTCCGCAACTGATAAGTTGGGACATAATGTAATCTCCTGATAAACAGTACTGATACCTGCCTTCTGGGCATCCTGAGGTGAATGAATGACGGTCTCCTTATCACTTCCGTCAATATAGATATGACCTTCATCCTTTTCATAAACACCTGTCAATACCTTTATCAAGGTGGACTTGCCCGCACCATTTTCGCCCATCAGTGCATGGATTTCACCTTTGTTCAGTTTGAAATCTACACCCTGCAAAGCGCGGACACCCGGAAACGACTTGTTAATATTTTTCATTTCCAAAATGATGTTATTACTCACTGACGTTTCACTCCTTTTTTAAAAAAAGCGTGATGCCTTGCGTAGAATCTTTACGCTGCACCACGCTTTCTTATACTCTTTATTTTTTGTTGTAGATATTAGATTCCGTATGTATTTACATCATCATCTGTGATTGTAGTTGCATCGAATCCCTTCTCATCCATAACTACAACCTTGTCTGAAAGTTTCTCGCCGTTTTCAAGTTTCTTGATGATTTCATCAATGTAAGAAGCCTGGAATGGGTTACACTGTCCATCATAGTTCCAGTTACCAGCCTTAAGTTCTTCCAAAGCCCACTTGTTGCAGTCAAAGCCCATTACGATAACGTCTTTGCCAACACCATGAGAAATGTTTGCTTTGTCAAGAGCTGCTACAGCACCTTTAGCCATGTCGTCGTTCTCAGCGTAGATTACGTTGAACTTTGTTCCCTTGTCAATCTCTGCCTGAACAATCTGCTGTGCTTTCTCAGCGTTCCACTCAGCTGTCTGCTGTGTAACGATGTTCCATTCACCCTTCTTTGCGTCCAAAGCTCCGGTACGACCCTTCTGAGCTGCTGAACCCATAACACCCTGAATGTGAATGATGTTGTACTCGTCAAGTTTCTGGTCTGCTAACCAGTTAACTGCTGTTTCACCTTCTTTGTCCATATCGGATACGATAGATGCTTCATAAAGGCTGTCATCTGCATCGATTGTACGGTCAAATAAGATAACTCTTGTTCCCTGCTCCTGAGCATCCTTTAATACAGAATCCCAACCAGCTGTATCAGCTGCTGAGAGGAGTAAGTAATCAACTCCATCCTGAATGAACTTCTGTGCTGCTGCAATCTGCTCATCGTTCTTTAAGCTGTAAGCAAATGAAGCGTCATATCCATTCTCCTTTGTGAACATCTTCTTCATATCCTTATCATTTGCTGTACGATAACCAGACTCGTTTGGATCATTGTTGATGACACCAACCTTGATCATATCTGATCCGCTGTCCTTTGATGTGTCGCTGCTGCTTGCTTTCTTTCCACAAGCGGTAAGTCCGACTACCATTGTAAGTACTAAGATGGCTGCTAGAATTTTCTTCTTCATAAAAATACCTCCCTAACATTATTTTATTTTAAGGACCATCCCTTTGATGTATTTCATTCTATGAGTTCCGGTGGGATTTATCCATATAGAAAAGTCTTTAAAAGGTTAAAATTCTTCTTTGCCATCCCTTGTCAGTTAAATTTTTTAAAATAAAAGTTGATTTTTTTATGACAGGGTTTTACTGTTCCATAACTACATAGGGAAGTATGATTTTTACTGTGGTCTCCTCCCCGGCGATACTATTGATTTGTATTCCGTATCCCTCTCCAAAGTTCAGGCGGATTCTCTCATTTACGTTGTATAATCCGAAAAAGTCCTTTCCTGTGAGGACCTTATTTTTAATGCCATTCTGCACCTGTATCAACCGGTCTCTGCTAATACCGATACCATCGTCCTTTACAATGATTTCGTAACAATCTTCCTTCATAATACCCTGAATCAGAATGTGCCCCATCCCTCTTTTGTTCTTTATGCCGTGATAAAGGGCATTTTCCACCAGTGGCTGAATGGTGATTTTCGGAATGCTGTATCTGTTAAGTTCCTCAGGTACATCAATCTCATAGCTTAAAATATCTTGATAGCGCACCTTTTGAATTTCCAGATAGCTTCTCACATGAAGCAATTCCTCTTTGATAGAGTTCTTATCCTTTCCCCGGTTTAAGGATGTGCGGAAGAAGTCAGAAAGATTTCTCACCATGCTAACCACCCTTTTCTGCTCGCCGGCCTCTGCCAGCCAGATAATGGCATCTAAGGTATTGTAAAGAAAGTGCGGGTTAATCTGAGCCTGAAGCAATTCAAATTCTGCCTTCCTAAGGCGAATCTGCTCGGTTTTTACCTGCTCCAGTAACTCATTAATCTTATCAATCATAATATTCATAGAATCGCTGAGCATGGCTGCTTCCTCTCCGGTCTGCACATTGGACCGAACAGACAGATTTCCCTGAGCCACCTGTTTTGTCACTTCATTTAATTCTCTGAAAGGTTTGGTGATACTTCTGGGAATATAATAGGATAGAAATAAATCCACACCCAGAATGATGATAAAGGAAATCACACAAAACCGAATCATATTTTTGAAGAATCTTTGATAATCCTCTCTGGTCTGCTGCATAGCCCGGACTTCATAATAGGTATACTGGGAAATTTCATCCCGGACTAAAGTGGTAACAATCTGCACATCATTTTCCCAGATTTCCAAGTTCTGCTGATAAAGATTTCCCTCTTCTATGTTTCTCTTAATTCGTTTTGTGTATGTATCAAGATTTGTAAGATATTTTTTAATGTTGTCTAATCGTTTCTGATTATTCTTTGATTCTGTAATGTCCTCCAAGCCGTCGACGATACCATTTGCCTTTGCCAGCATTTCCCCTGTTTTGGATTCGTCCACCGACTTATTTCCAACAATCAAAAGATAAATTTCGTAGTCAAAATCTTTTTTAAAATCCAAACTAAACTCGCTGGCGACCAGAGTAGAATTTATCATGTCTTCGTATCGCTGATTGCTGTACCAAAGGTTAAACAGAGAATAAAACAGAATCAGAGAAACAGGGACAAGCAAAATGAGATAGGACAGACGTATTTTTGTCGCTAAACCGGAGCGATTATAAAATTGTTTCCATCCCTTCCACATATCCCTATTCCCCCTTTGTATTTTTATTTCCGCGATACTGTGTCGGTGTCATTCCCTGGGTCTTCTTAAACAAGTAAGAAAAATAATGGGGATCCTTGTATCCCACTTTCATACTGATGACACTGCTCTTATCTCCGGTACACCGCAACAGTTCTTTTGCTTTGCTCATACGATAATCCGTGAGATATTTGATAAATGTCTGATTTGTCTGCTGACTGAAAATGGTGCTGAGATGATTCGGCGAAAAATTTACATGCGCTGCCACCTGATTCAATGACAAATCCTCATCTCCGTAGTTTTCTTCGATGTACTGCATCACCTGGGTTACCACACCTCGATATCGGTCATTTGCTGTCTGCTCTCTCAACATAACTGCCGTATGTATCACAGAAGTCACATACTCTCTGGCCCCTGCCTCATCCTTCAAAGCTCCGGAAGTAAAATCCGGAGGTGTGATATCCTCGCTGGACAATTCCAGATTTTCAACAAATTCTTTGACGCAGAAATAGGCATCCATCACTATGTACTGTCTGAAAATGCTGGACTGAATGGCATTCTTGCCAATTTCCTTAAAGAATTCATCCACAAAATACTTTGTCTCTTCCTGATTTCCCAGCTTTAAAAATTCCAACACTCTGGACCGGTCCACCTGCTTCGGATTTACATTTTCAATATCAAAATCGTCCTCATTCTCCTGAATGGAGTCGCTGTTTATAATGGTACTCTCAGAGAGCAGATAGCGATGAGCAAAAGCAATCCTTGCACTCTCAAAAGACTCCGGCAATTCCCGCAATCGTTTTACCGGTTTTCCGATTCCGCCAAAGTATTTGATGTCCTTATATTCGGATAAAGTTTTTTCCAACTGATCTGTGCAGTCATTCTGCAACTGCTGTACTTCCTCCTCCGAGTCTCCTTTGAAAAGAAACGCCATTCCTTCCAATCCCCGGTCGAAAACCAAAAGATGATTTTTCTCTCCCCAGAGACGGATTTCTTCCTCCGCATTCACCATGCTGTTGGAAAAACTCTCCTCTGAATTTTTTCCGGATTTCAACTGAACCAGTATGATATTATACCACATAGCGGAAATATCAATCCCCAGTTGTTCTGCCATCTCATGGAGTTTTGCCGGCGACTGTTCCCCGGACACCAGATCCTGGAAAAAGTCCTTGAGATTCTTTTGATTGTTTTCTTCCATCTCCCGGTTATACTGCTCCTGAATTTCCCGATCTCTCTTTTTCTCTAAAATCTTATCCGAAAGAAGATCCAGTTCCTGCAACAGTTCGTCTCCGCTGATTGGCTTTGACAAATACTGGGCAACCCCGATTTTGATTGCCTCCTTTGCATAGGCAAACTCCTCAAACCCGGTGAGAATGATAATCTCTATCCAGGGCATTTCCTTTTTTATCAGCTTGCTCAGTTCCAATCCGTCCATAAAAGGCATCCGAATATCTGTGATTACAATATCCGGTTTCAACTTCTGTATCATAGGAAAGGCAACCTCTCCATCGGCTGCCTCTCCACAAAACTCATATCCATGAGCCTTCCAATCTACATTGTTCTTAATGCCTTCACGCATTACAAATTCGTCTTCTACTAAAAAAATCTTTAACATAATTCCACCCAATACATTCTTTAAAGACTACTGTCCGTAGTAGGAAAGCATTGCTTTCTTTAACCCCTCATATTTGTCCTCGGCATCCTGGAAGGAATCTCCCTTAACACCAAAGTAGAACTTAATCTTTGGCTCTGTACCGGAAGGACGCACGCAACACCAGCTCTGGTTATCCAATTCATAATAGATAACATTGGACTTTGGCAATCCTGTGCTTCCCACTTCACCGGTTACCATATCCTTACGGGTGTCTGTCATATAATCGCGAACGGCCAGAACCTTGTATTCTCCCATTGTCTCAGGGAAGCTCTCTCTGGCACCGGACATCAACTGCTGAATCTTTTCCGCTCCGTCCTTACCCTTTAACTCGATTGGCTCCTGACCTTCCTTGTAGTAGCCATATTTTTCATACATTTCTATCATTGCATCCCAGAGGGTTTTGCCCTGTTTTTTATACCAGGAAGCTACCTCACAGAGCATCATAACTGCCACACAGGCATCCTTATCTCTGGCGTAAGTACCGGTAAGGCAACCATAGCTTTCCTCTAAGCCAAACACATAGTTGTGGTTGTGATTCTCCTCAAACAGACGAATCTGCTCACCGATAAACTTAAATCCTGTCAACACTTCAATCAATTCCACATCGTAGGCTGCAGCGATAGCCTTTGCCATATCTGTGGTAACAATAGACTCAACCATAGCAGGATTTTCCGGCATAGTTCCGGTAGCTTTTCTCTCGCTTAAAATATATTCCGCAATCAACATTCCTGACATATTTCCGGTAAAGGAAACATACTCTCCGGTCTTTGTATCTTTGCAGTAAACCCCAAGACGGTCTGCATCCGGATCAGTGGCAAGAACGATATCTGCATCCACTTCCTTTGCCAATTTCAAAGCCAACTCAAATGCCTTTGGTGACTCCGGGTTTGGATAAGATACGGTTGGGAAATTGCCGTCCGGCAGTTCCTGTTCTTTAACCACATATACCTTTTCAAATCCCAGCTCCTTTAAAACACGACGAACCGGAATATTTCCTGTGCCGTGAAGTGGAGTATAGACAATGGTAATATCCTGTGCCATCTCCTTGATGATTTCCGGATGGATGGACTGCTTTTTCAGTTCTACCATATATTTATCATCAATTTCTTCCCCGATCTCATGGTAAAGGCCTGCAGCAACTGCAGTATCCTTATCCATAGTCTTAACCATATCAAAGGAAGTGACCTTTGCCACCTCATCCATAATATTGGTATCGTGTGGAGGTGTTACCTGGGCACCATCTTCCCAGTATACCTTATATCCATTATATTCTCGTGGGTTGTGGCTGGCTGTTACAACAATACCGGCAATACATCCCAACTCCCGAAGTGCAAAGGAAAGCTCCGGTGTAGGGCGAAGACTGGTAAAACGATAAGTCTTGATTCCGTTTGCATTCAGGCAAAGAGCTGCTTCATCTGAAAATTCAGGGGACATAATTCTTGAATCGTAAGCAATGGCAACACCCTTATCCTGTCCGTTCTGGGAGATAATGTAGTTTGCCAGTCCCTGTGTAGCCTGACGTACTGTATAAATGTTCATACGGTTGGTTCCGGCTCCAATTACACCACGAAGTCCACCGGTTCCAAATTCCAGATTGCGATAAAATCTATCCTCAATCTCTGTCTCATTGCCTTCTAAATCCAGCAATTCCTTTCTTGTATCCTCATCAAAATACGGATTTTTACACCACTGTTCGTATACTTCTCTATAGCTCATCATTTACACCCTTCCTTCAAATCTTTCATAGTTCTAGACATCACTACGAATTATTTTATCACAAATCTTTTTTATTTCCTATATTTTTTTACTTTGTATTGGTATTATGCTATCATTATTAGGTATTTTTTATGTGGAGGCGATACTATGGGAGAACAATTGACATCTTCAGATGTAGAAAAAATAGAAAAAGAAATTGAGCACAGAAAACTGGTGGTCCGCAAGCAGGCCATTGAGGAGGTAAAAGAAGCCAGAGCCCAGGGAGACTTAAGTGAAAATTTTGAATACTATGCAGCAAAAAAATTTAAAAATCAAAACGAGAGCCGGATTCGTTACCTGGAGAGAATGCTGAAAAATGCCACCATTATAGAGGACCATTCCTCCGACGACCAGATTGGCATCAACACCATTGTCACCCTTTATTTTCCTGAGGACGATATGGAGGAAACCTACAAACTGGTTACCTCTATCCGCAGTAGTTCCCTGCGGGATATGGTAAGCATTGAGTCCCCGTTAGGAAAGGCTATTCGCGGAAAAAAAGTAGGAGAAACTGCCACCGTTGTGGTAGATCCCTCCTACTCTTATGATGTGGTGATTCGCAGCATCCAAAAGGATGTGGGAGACGAAAACGACCAGATACGAAGATTTTAAGACTTATTTTCACACCAAAAAGGAGCCCTACAAAAAGGCTCCTTTTTTTACTTTAAGATTTTTCCGGCTTTTCTCTGTTCATACAAGCGATTGAATACATCCTGCTCGTATTCTTCGTCCGACATCTCAGCAATCTTGTTCATAATGCCGGATTTCTTTTCCTGAATCATTTCCACCTGACGCATAAGGTCAGCTTCTTCTTTATCCAATTCCTGCAAATCCCGTCTTAAATATTCAATTTCCCGTTTTTGTTCCAGTTCCATAATGGCACCTCACACTTACACAAGAACATCCTGACGAGCCAAAGCCTTTTTCAAAGCCAACTCTGCACGGGCTACATCAATCCCCTGCTCTCTGTGACTTAATCTCTCTTTCGCACGTTCTTCCGCACGTTTTGCACGTTCCACATCGATTTCGTCCGGCCACTCAGCAATCTCTGCTAACAAAGTGACTTTTTCACCCAGAATCTCTGCAAATCCTGTGTGCACAACTGCCTTTTTAGGGCCTTCTTCTTCGGTAATGGTGACAACTCCCGGCGCCAGTACTGTGGTAAGAGGAATATGGTCTTTTAAAACACCAATCTCGCCCTCCACTGTATTGAACTCAATCATAGACGCCTGGCCATGGTAAAAAATTCGGTCCGGAGTAATAATCTCAACGGTAAAAAAATTATCTGCCATAACTGCCTCCCTTACTTCATGCGGGCGCGCACTTCATCAATGGTTCCTGCATTAAGGAAATGTCCTTCAGGCACATCATCGTGTTTTCCTTCAAGGATTTCCTTGAATCCACGTACGGTTTCCTGAATTGGCACATACTTTCCTTCCAGACCGGTAAACTGTCCGGCTACGAAGAATGGCTGAGACAAAAATCTCTGTACCTTTCTTGCACGGCTAACAACCAGCTTATCATCCTCTGAAAGTTCATCCATACCAAGGATAGCAATGATATCCTGCAATTCTTTATATTTCTGCAAAATTTCCTGTACACCACGGGCAACTTCAAAGTGCTCCTGACCTACAATACGTGGGTCCAGAATACGTGATGTGGAAGCCAAAGGATCCACCGCCGGATAAATACCAAGCTCTGCAATGGAACGCTCCAATACAGTGGTGGCATCCAAATGGGCAAATGTGGTTGCAGGAGCAGGGTCTGTCAAGTCATCTGCAGGTACATATACCGCCTGAACAGATGTGATGGATCCGCTCTTTGTAGAAGTAATTCTCTCCTGCAATGCACCCATCTCTGTCTGCAAGGTTGGCTGATAACCTACCGCTGAAGGCATACGTCCCAACAGGGCTGATACCTCGGAACCTGCCTGGGTGAAACGGAAAATGTTGTCGATGAACAAAAGCACATCCTTTCCACCTTTGTCACGGAAGTACTCTGCCATAGTAAGACCGGTAAGTCCTACACGCATTCTCGCTCCAGGGGGCTCATTCATCTGACCAAACACCATACAGGTTTTGTCAATAACCCCTGATTCTTTCATTTCATAATAAAGGTCGTTTCCTTCACGGGTACGCTCTCCAACACCGGTAAATACAGAATATCCACCGTGCACTGTATCGAAGTTGTGAATCAACTCCTGAATCAATACGGTTTTACCAACACCGGCACCACCGAACAATCCAATTTTTCCACCTTTTTGATATGGGCAAAGAAGGTCAACCACCTTGATACCCGTCTCTAACATTTCTGTAGATGTAGCCTGCTCTTCAAAAGCCGGTGCCTTTCTGTGAATTGGCATATATTCTACATCCTTTGGTGCGTCAATCTCATCAATAGGTTCCCCTAATACGTTAAAGATACGTCCCAATGTCTGCTCACCTACAGGCACACTGATAGGTGCTCCTGTGGCAACTGCTTCCATTCCACGTACCAATCCGTCTGTGGTACCCATGGCAATACAACGCACAGTATCATCACCCAAATGCTGGGATACTTCCACCACCAACTTTTTACCCTCTTTTGTGGTAATGTTGATGGCGTCATTAATCTCAGGAAGCTTTCCCTCTGAGAATTTAATATCAAGCACCGCACCGATAATCTGAGTGATTTTTCCAATATTTTCTTTTGCCATCTCTTTCACTCCTAACTAATCGCTTCCGCACCAGCAATAATTTCCGTAAGTTCCTGAGTAATGGAACTTTGTCTGGCCCGGTTATATTTCAAAGACAAATCGCTAATCATTTCCTCGGCATTGCTCGTCGCTGAATCCATGGCTTGCATTCTCGCACCATTTTCACTGGCAACTGCTTCCACCAACGCTCCATATACAAGACTGGTAATGTATTTTGGAATGATAAGCTCTAAGGCTTCCTCTTCGTTTGGCTCAAAGTTCATGAGAATATCAGAGTTTGCAGACTCCACACTCTCCTGGTCTACTTGAACTGGTAAAAGCTTTAACAATTTTGGTTCATGACTTACCGTATTTTTGAAGTGTGTATATGCCAGATAAATCTCTCCAATCTCTCCGGCAACATACGCATCTAAGACTTCCTTGCAAATCCGCTGGGCATCTTCATAAACAGGGCTCTCCACTACTTCGGAATAATCTGCTTTAATCTCATATCCCCTTCGCTGCAACCCTTCGATTCCCTTATGTCCAATGGCATATACTTCAACATCCTCCACCGGAAGATCACTTCCGGTAATGAGTTTTACCACATTTGAGTTATATCCACCGGCAAGACCGCGGTTTGATGTAATCACGATCACTGCCTTTTTTGTGGACTCTCTCTCCATAAGATATGGATGGTTTACCTGTCCTGCCTTTGCAAGCATGGAGCAAACCGTCTGGTACATATAATTGAAGTACGGATTTGTTTCCTCCGCCCGATTTCTTGCCTTTTGGAGCTTTACGGTAGACACAAGTTTCATGGCTTTTGTGATTTGCTGTGTACTTGAAATACTGGTCTTTCTTCTTTTAATATCTCTCATTGAGGCCATTTCGTCTCACCGCCTTTGCTCTACTTATAGCTCTTTTTACACTCCTCAATCGCCTGAATCAATTTTGCCTCTGTCTCTTCGGTAATCTCTTTGACTGTGCGAATTGATTCCGGAATTTCCGGATATTTTGTATCAACATATTCAAACAATGCTGTTTCAAAAGTCAGAATATCTTCTACCGGAATATCCAACAGATATTTCTTGGTAGCTGCATAGATAATCATAACCTGATACTCAACCGGCATTGGTTTGTACTGTGGCTGCTTCAACATCTCTCGGATTCTCTCACCCTGTGCCAGCTTCTCAGTGGTATCTGCGTCTAATTCAGAACCAAACTGGGCAAAGGATGCCAACTCACGATACTGTGCCAATTCCACACGAATTGGAGCCGCAATCTTTTTCATAGCCTTTATCTGAGCAGCACCACCTACACGGGATACTGACAAACCTGCATTGATAGCCGGTCTGAAACCTGCATTGAAGGCCTCTGTTTCCAGATAAATCTGTCCGTCTGTGATGGAGATAACATTGGTAGGAATGTAAGCAGATACATCACCTGCCTGGGTTTCAATGATTGGCAAAGCCGTCAAAGAACCTCCGCCCAAAGCGTCACTCAATCTGGCTGCACGCTCCAACAATCTGGAGTGCAGATAGAATACATCACCCGGATAAGCCTCACGTCCTGGTGGACGACGAAGAAGCAAGGAGAGTGTACGATATGCAGTAGCATGTTTGCTCAAATCGTCATATACTACCAGAACATCCTCTCCATTCTCCATCCATTCCTCACCAATAGCACATCCTGCATATGGCGCAATGTACTGAAGTGGTGCCAACTCACTGGCAGTTGAAGCAACTACTGTAGTATAGCTCATAGCACCAAACTCTTCCAATGTATTAACAATGGTTGCCACAGTAGACGCTTTCTGTCCAATGGCAACATAGATACATTTTACGTTCTGACCCTTCTGGTTGATAATGGTATCAATGGCAATCGCAGTTTTACCTGTCTGACGGTCACCGATAATCAACTCTCTTTGTCCTCTTCCGATTGGAATCATAGAGTCAATGGCCTTAATACCTGTCTGCAACGGTGTATCCACTGATTTTCTGGAAATTACACCAGATGCAACTCTTTCAATCTGACGGAACTTGTCTGTCTCGATTGGTCCCTTGCCATCAATTGGCTGTCCCAATGCGTTTACAACACGTCCCAACATAGCATCCCCTACCGGAACCTCAACTACACGTCCCGTGGTCTTTACGGTATCTCCCTCGTTGATATTGCGATGGTCTCCGAGAAGAACAGCACCAACGTTATCCTCTTCCAAGTTCAACACCATTCCATAAACTTCTCCAGGAAATTCAAGAAGTTCTCCCTGCATTGCATTCTCTAAGCCGTGAATACGGGCAATTCCGTCGGCAACCTGAATAACGGTTCCCACATCGGCTACCTGAAGCTGCGCTGCATATCTTTTCATCTGCTCTTTAATCACAGAGCTTATTTCTTCCGGTTTTAAATTCATGGAGCGCTTTCACCTACTTTCAACTGTATTTTCGATAATTCACGGGTCAACTGATACAGCTTTGTCTTGATACTGCTGTCTACCACACGGTCCCCGATTCGAATTACCATTCCGCCGATGATATCGGCATCCACCACATAGTTCATATGAAATGCTACATATGATGTGGTCTCCAAAAGGCGCTTTTCCACCGCTTCCTTCTGAGCGTCGGTTAATTCCATAGGAGTTGTCACATAGGCCACTCCAATGTTTTTCTCTTCCATCACTCTGGCGATAAAATATTGCAATACCCCTTCCATCTCTGAAAAGTGGTCTTTTTCCACAATCATTCTCATCAGCCCAACCATCTCATCAGAAACTCTTCCTTTGAAAATGGTCTCCAGCAACTGCGTCTTTTCTTCTTTTATAATCTTTGGATGATTCATTACCTGAATAAACTCTTCGTTCTCCTGTAACACCTGAAGAACCCCCTGGGCTTCCTCCAGATAAGAGTCCAACTGATTCTGCTCCATAGCAAGTTCAAATAATGCATCACCATAGACATTTGAAACTAATTTTGCCATGTAGCTTCACCCATTTCCTTTAATGTATCATCTACCAAATCTGCCTGAATCTCAGTATTGATATTGGCTGCAACCACCTTGCCTGCCATCATAGCTGCCACAGAAATCATTTCCTGCTTCATCTCGTCGGCAACTCTCTTCTTTTCAAGAGCAGCCTCCTCATTGGCTCTGGCGATAATAGCTGCTGCCTCTTCCTTGGCATCTGCAATGATTTTCGCTTCATTTTTCAGAGCTTTCTGCCGGGCTTCACTCAGGATAGCCTCTGTTTCCTTCTCTGCATTTTTCAGCTTTTCTTCATATTCAATACGAAGCTTTTCAGCGTCTTCTTTGTCTCCTGCTGCAGAGGCCAAATCCTCGCGAATCTTATTCTGACGATCCGTAAGAAGCTTACGAGCCGGATTAAAGAGCAACTTTGACATCAGCAAAAACAGCACGAATACAGAAATTGCCAACAATCCTGAGTCAAACAGCAACTGAAAATCTAAGTTAAATAATCTCGTCATAGTACTCCTGTAGTTCCTCCTTTCCCGAGAAATTCCAAACTACATCCATTAACCAACTAAAGGTTTAACGAAGAGCAATAACATAGCTACTAACAATCCGTAAAGACCTGTTGTCTCGGCAACAGCCTGTCCAAGTAACATAGTAGACATAATCTTTCCCTGTGCTCCAGGATTACGACCAACGGCTGCTGCACCATGACCTGCTGCGATACCCTGTCCAATACCAGGTCCGATACCTGCGATAACTGCCAACCCTGCACCAATTGCTGAGCATGCCAAAATTAAATCTTCACCTGTGATATTCATAATTCTTTTCCTCCTAAAATATGAATTTATTCTGCGTCCCCATAGGACTGTGTAATGTATGTCATAGTTAACATACAAAATACGTATGTTTGAATCGCTCCGGAGAATAAATCAAAGTAAACATGGAGCGCTGCCGGCCAAACCAGCGCAATTTTGGAAAGGAGACCATAAACAAGGGCCATCATTACGGTTCCAGACAAAACATTTGCAAACAAACGCAGTGACAATGAAATCGGTACTGCAATCTCACTAATCAAGTTGATGGGCAACCAAATGGGAAGCCATGGTGGTAACGGAGAACACATATCAACCCAGATTTGTTTAAAGGATTGGTTTCTCCACTTTGTCACATGTATCAACACAAAGGTGATAACACCCAGTGCAAATGTGGTTCCATAGTCCGCTGTAGGTGGTCGCAAGCCAAATAAACCGGATATATTACTGAACAAAATAAACACAAAAATTGTACAGATATAATTGGTAAATTTCGGTGCATGAGAACCCATATTGTCGGTTACAATGCCCGATAGTTTTTCAACCATCAACTCCAAAACATTTTGAAAAGCGTCAGGTACTTCTGTGGCGTGTACTAATTTGTGGTGGGCCACCAACGAAAAGATAATCAGTACCAGCATAACAATGGCAATACACACATGAGATGTGGTAATCCATACTTCATGTCCAAACAACTGGAAGGAATATAATCCATGGATCATAAAGTCAATGTTATCTGCAGAAGCTGACATTAGAATTGCTTGACTCACAATTTCACCTCCTCTTCTTCTATTTCATAAGTTGATTCCTCCGGCTCTACGTCCTTAAAAATCATTTTATGCATAAAAGGTTGTGCATAGGCACTAACCTTTAGCCCCAAAACTCCAAGAAATGCCGGGATTAAATTTCCCAAATGAAAATACATCATTATGAAAAAAACAATCACCACAATCAAATATCGAAAGACAGATTTCATGGAAAGTCTCTTGGAACCTTCCCCGGGAGTGCGAACCGCCTCCTCAATCACCATAGCAATGTGTATTCCCATCCCTATGGCACAAGCAATACCAATCAAAAGTCCACTGGTATATCGTATTTTATCTGTCACAAACCATATCCCTGCCAACCATACAATCCCACCATAAATAAGGATTCCTATCACCAGTCCCGGCAGGGCCTCATTTAATCTTTTTAATGCATTCATTTTAAAAATCTCTTTACCAATCGGTACACATTTTGAAAGCCTGCCACGGCTCCTAAAATAAAGCCTACCACGGCAATCCATTTTGTGCCGAAATGATGGTCCAGCCACACGCCGCCCAGTAAGCACAGCAAAATCGGAACCAACATGGTGATACCAATTTGGACAATCAAAATCAGGGTGTCCATCACTTCTCGATTCTCTTTTTTCAAAAGAATACTCCTTCCTTTTTGCAATTACAACCGTAAATTACAATTTTATGGAAATCTCTCTTCCGGAATGTTGATATTTTTCAAAAGATACCCCGGCTGCCTTTAACATCCGCTTAGATGCAATTACCGCCGGTGTATGCTCGTATTTGTCCTGGTCGTAAATAATCTTTTTGATTCCCGACTGAATAATCGCCTTGGCACATTCATTACAAGGGAAAAGGGACACATATAAAGTCGCTCCCTCCAGACTGCCACCGCGATAATTCAAAATAGCGTTCAACTCGCTGTGTGTGGTGTAAAAATACTTGTTCTCCAAGGGATCTCCCTCTCGACACCAGGGAAATTCATCATCGGAACATCCCGTAGGAAATCCGTTGTATCCCATCGACAAGATTTTGTGGTCATCACTGACGATGCATGCCCCCACCTGGGTGTTGGGATCCTTTGATCTCATCCCTGACAACATAGCCACTCCCATAAAGTACTCATCCCAGCTAATATAATCCTGTCTCTTTTCACTCATGTTTATTCCCCCTTTTTCTCCGGGTACAACCGCTCCAATGCTTTTTCCACAGAACGTTTAATCACTTCAAAGCAAAGCCCATAGGATTGTAACGGTGCCCCATATGTGTCCAAAATCTCCAACTCATCACCCACAAAGGTGGACAACACAAAGGTGTTTTCTTCTGTGGCATGGTCCAATTCGTTGATTACCTTTACCCGCTGGCTCTCTTCCATAGTAAAGATAATGGTCTCGTCTGTGATTTCTCTGTCAGCAATCTGTCTTGCCCGATAGTCCTTTTCCTCCAGCCCGTTACTAATCAAAATCGCTTCCGCTTTTTGATTTAAAGGTTCCGGAAACTGGACTACAATTCCCCTGGACAAAACATCCACATCCGAATCCTTCAGCATGCTTTTTGTAATGGCTGCTGCCATAGGAGCTCTGGATGTTCCGCTTCCTGCCACATAAATAATTCTTTTAATCTGTTTCATACCTTCTCCTAAAACTATCTAGACGGTTATCTTCTTATGTCCTGCCGCTTTTAACAGCCGGTTCATAATTGCCTGTCCCACACCGGCAGTTGGGAAACTCTCCGAATAAATGGCATCCACATCCCACTCATCAAACTGGCGAAGAACCTGATACAAATGTCTCGCCACCTGGGCCTCGTCATTTCTCGATCCGATGGAAACTACCATCCCTTCCGGGTATCTGTCTTTTGTCTCTTCCGTGGCAATAATCCCCACTTTTTTGCCACTGCTGATCAACTTTTCGGCATACCCATTGATGGCACTCACCACCTGATTTTCCTGTCCCTCAACCAGAGTAAGCTCTGCCTTTGGGGCATAATGTCTGTATCGCATTCCCGGCGCCTTTGGTGGCTTCTTGCTATTTTCATCCACAATACCGGGATCCATCTTTACTGTGCCTAAAACCTCAGACAGCATCTCCAATGTAATAAATCCCGGTCGAAGAATCACCGGCACCTCCTCCGTCAAATCCACTATGGTGGACTCAATACCGATACCCACTTCTCCGCCGTCCAAAATCACATCGATTCTCCCCTGCAAATCCTCCCAAACATGGGAAGCTCTCGTAGGACTTGGTCTACCGGAAGTGTTGGCACTGGGAGCAGCAATCATACATCCGCTCTCCTTTAGAAATGCCTGAGCTACCGGATGATTGGGCATACGAATCGCCACCGTATCCAATCCCCCGGTGGTCTCATAAGGAATCTTTTCATTCTTGTTTAAGATCATCGTAAGGGGACCCGGCCAAAACTTCTCTGCTAAGACCCTCGCCTCTTTTGGCACCTCTGCCACGATTTCCTCCAACTGTCCAAAATTTTCTATATGAACAATCAAAGGGTTATCCGACGGACGACCCTTTGCTTCATAAATCTTTCGCGACGCGTCAGGATTCGTGGCATCTCCACCTAATCCGTAAACCGTCTCAGTGGGAAATGCAACCAAACCTCCTGCCCGGATAATCTCCGCGGCTACAGCCATTTCCTGTTCGTCTATTCCATTTTTTCCTGCAGTAAAAACTCTTGTTTTCATAGCACTCATTATAACACTTTTAAAAAATATGACAACAGAATTTAGTCTCCCTTCCTATAGTACAAAATCCCTCTATAAATTCCCTGAATCAGCTTCTGTTGGTATTTTTTTGTTTTCAGTTTTTCGCACTCTTTTGGATTACTTAAAAAGCCGCATTCCACAATCACTGTGGGACAAGGTGTCTTTTTTAATATAAAATAACTTTCATTGGATTTCGCCTGACGATGGTTTTGGGTATCGGCAATCTCCACCAACCCCTTTTGAAGGCACTCCCCCAACTGCTTGCTTTTTTCTGAGGTTTTATAGTAAAAAACCTGGGCACCTTTTACTGCGGAATCCTGAAAACTATTCTGGTGAATGCTAATCATAAAATCCGGTTTGATATTCTCCGCAATCTGACAACGCTTGTGCATATCCTCCACCTTTTTTGACTTGGAATCCGGTTGATACAAACCGCTGTCTGTCTGCCTGGTGTAGTAAACCTCCATCCCCTGTTCTTTTAAATACTTGCCCAATTCTAATGCGATTTCCAGATTGATGTCTTTTTCCAGTGTGCCGTCAGCGGAAACCTTTCCCGGATCATCACCCCCATGTCCTGCATCAATGAGAACTTTCTGTTTTTTTCCCTCCACCTTCGCCGATGTATATCTGACACTCCACGTTCCAACCGCAACACTTATTATAATAAGTAAAACTGCCACCCATACTTCAATCTTTCCCTTCATACAGTCACAGATTCCTTTTTTGCTAATAACTATATGTGGTTTTGGATTAAAATATGAAATGGCAGTTGATCCATTCACTATTTTGTATATTTGTCTATAAGACTCCAAATGTCTTTTGTCTCAAATCCCAGTTTCCAGAACGCCGCTCCGGCCAATTTGTTGCTCTTCATCACATCCAGCTTTTTACCTAATGACTTGGCATCCTCAATCCACGCCATATATGTGATATCACCGTCTGTAAATTCTCCGTAGTTCTGGCCTACCTTGTCAATCCAATTGATTGTGGCATCATTTGCTTCCAAGTAGGCTTCCATCTCATCCATTCCGTAGGCCTTGCTGGAGAGCTGATTCTCTCCTACAGCCCATACCCTTGCGTAGAATGGCATTCCCAGAATAATCTGATCTGCCGGGACTTCTTTTAAGGTGTTCTTCACACCTTCCTCCACGAACCCAATGGATGCCACGGAACCCGGCTCATCGCTTCCTGAATAGTGCTCGTCATAAGCCATAATCACCACGTAATCCGCATAATCCGCCTGCACACTTCGGTTATAAAAAGCTGTAGAAGAAGTTGGCACATAGTTATCCACAGACAAGATGATGTCATTCTTTTCACACTTGATGGAAAGTTCCCGAATAAACTCGATATAGCCATCCTTGGCGCTGGCACTCAAAGCTTCCATATCTACGTTAATTCCGTCCAGATTGTAAGAAATCGCTGCGGAAATCAAACTGTTCACCAGATTATCTCTGGAGGAAGTCACGTTTAACACAGAAGTAGTGTCCACGTTTTTATTCTCCAAATTGCTGACCAGTCCCCAGACCTGAACATTTCTGTCATGGCAATAGGAAACATAATCAGAGGAAGCATAGCTTTGGATATTTCCATCGTTATCATTGAGGAAAAACCAAGTTGGAGATATCACATTTAAATCACTGTCAGCCAGGACTTTTTCCACTGTGCTGTTGGCGGCTCTGCTGGTAACCTGATGCCAGCCCAATACCACCTTTTTGTCCATCTGCAAATGGTCATAGGTCCGCTCCTCCAAGCTCGCCTTTGTGGTTTTCTTGCCGATTTTTTCCATTTTCCGGTTCTGCACACAAGCCAAAACTCCGTCATCTGTGATGACATAACTCCATTTGCCATAATCCTCAAGAATTCCCACCTTATCTCCTTTGGAGGCATCCTTTAAAATCTTACTTTTGACACCGCCAAAGCGTCGGAGAGGCACATCCTTCTTTAGGCTGGCCTTCTCAATGGTAAATCCGGCAGTCTCAATAACCACACGATTGGGATTTCCATAATGTTTATAGGTTAAATCTGTAAATTTCTTAACAAAATCAAGATTTACGAAATAGGTTCCATCCTGTGAGACAACTACATCCGTCTCTATGGCATCCCGTTTTTTTCCTATTGTATACTTTGGACTGTGAACAGAGGCGCTCACCACATCCTTGTCTGTGACATAACGAAGCACTCCATCTGTAGAATCAAACACATATCCGTCATCCAACTCTTTCTTCAAGAAATCAATCTGCAGGTATGTGGCATCATTTAAATAGATTGCATGAACATAATCCTCTGTATCGGAAATCTTTTTAAATTCTCCGTTGATGATTACCGCCGACTCATTTTCCTCTGTAAGTTCAAAGTAATCCTCCAGGCTCATATGCTCTTTTGTGGGTGTGTATCTCTTTATCACAAAAACCAATCCAACAACCAGAACAATTAAGCCCGCCAAAGCTGCCAAATACACATACCCCGGGGCAATTCTTTTTCGTTTCGTATTTTTCATTCTGTCTCCTTGTGTAGCCATTGTAGTCCACCTTTTTCTGATTTATAATGTTAAATCTTCAACATTAATTCCTTATCTGTCATTTCCGCCATCCTTCCACCGCCTTTCATTTAATGCTATTATAGCGGGTTTATCTAAGGTTTACAAGCTATCAGAGTGCATCTTACTCTATTAAAAAATGGGGCTGCATTTTCCTTACAGCCCCTAATCTTTTTTCGTCTTTTATCGTTTTTTCATTTTATAGCATAAGATTCGTTATTCCGTGTGTTTCTCCTTTCCCAGTCGTCCATTTCAATTAAATTCTTCTATTTATTAATAAGGTTACATTTTTCGTTTGCCCATGCACTTATTAATATATTGATAGTTTCTTTGTTTCTTAACCAAACGCAAAACACCAAAGGAGACAATGTTTGAATACTTCAAACTACCGTGATATATATAATCCTTTTCGATGCTGATACATCTCATTTTAGAGATTCTGCAGAAACTTCGAGATACTTCCTGTTCTGATTGATTCGATTTTTCTTTTGATTCAGCTGACATATAAGGTGACGAATATCTTTACTTCGAAAATGTATGTTTCTTCTGGTTGATTCCAAAACAAGTTTCCGAAAATGAATCCGCTCTGTTGGCCTTAAATGTTTCAGCATTTCCTCCAATACTTTTCCAACACCATACACATCTGTATAAACCCCTATGGGCTTTCCACTTTTCTGTTCCGGTGCTGCATATTTTTTTGTTCCAAATTTTTGGATATTTTTTCCCGAAATGGGAAGAAAGTTTGCAATTCCAAAGTCGATTATTTTGAGTCTATTTCCACATACTATAATATGTTCAGGTTTCATATCCAAATATACGATGGGACCTGACCGGTGAAAATGTAAATAGGATACAATTTCACATATTTGAATTGCAAAATTTAGAAACGTCTCTTGGGAAATTTTTTGATTATAAAGCAAATATTGATGTAACGAAACACCGAAAACGTATTCTTCAATCATAATTATTTCCGTGTTTTCTTCCATCAATTCATAAAAAATGGGGATTCCAGGATGTCTCAAGTCCTGTAGTAGAATTGCTTCAAGAAAAATGTCGGTAGCGGCCGATGTACACCTGTTGGCACATTTTGCCACACACAGGCTCTGCCCTATTCGCGACCTGACAAGCCAAACCTTGACTGTGGACGACTGATACAACAATCGCAGCCTGACATACTTGTCAGAAAAACAATTTGACATTTCATCTGCTCCTTCCTTGAACAGGAAAAGCATCTCTTGCATATTTTATAGCAAATCCTTTTTGAAAAAGCAACACCTTTTTTTATTTTGCTTATTTTTTTCTCATTTTTTGACCTTTTATGACTTTGATTTCTTTACTTTGCAAATTCCTTTGTTTATAATAACTGTAAGTTTCTTTTACCAATTTTTCTATAAAGGATGTGATACTATGAAAATTGAAAAAGTAAATGATAACCAAATTCGCTGCACACTTACCAGGGAAGATTTGGACAGTCGCCACATCAAGCTCAGTGAATTAGCCTATGGCACTGAGCGGGCAAAATCTCTCTTTCGGGAGATGATGGAACAGGCCTCTTACCAGTTTGGATTTGAAGCAGAAGACATCCCACTGATGATTGAAGCTGTCCCACTTTCTATGGACTCTATACTTTTAATCGTTACAAAGGTAGAATATCCGGAGGAATTAGATACCAGATTTTCACATTTTTCAGAAGACACCCAACCGGATGTGGATGAGGAATATGAAGACATCCTCACACCTCCCACTTCTTCTGCCAACGATATTATTGAACTTTTTAACCGGGCAAAAAAAGTGGCTGCCGACCTAGGTGCCAACACAGATAATCCAAAGTCTCCTGAAAAGGACATTTCCATTCCGGTGGACATTACAAAGTTATTTGTGTTCCGGGACTTAGATACCCTGATTACCCTGTCTCATATTTTGGGAGATTTTTATCACGGAAAAAACACTCTATTTAAGAATCCTTCCGATGGGAAGTACTATCTGGTAGTCAGCAAGTCCTCCCACACTCCGGAAGAGTTTAATAAAACCTGTAATATTCTTACCGAATATGGTTCACAGGCAGATTTTTCCGTGGGAGAGAGTTCTTACTTCAAAGAACATTACACGACGATTTTATCAGAAAATGCTCTGGAAACATTGGTGCAGCTATAAAAAAAGTTCCTTCAAAATCGAAGGAACTTTTTTTTGTTTAAATTAACCTCTGGATGCTAAGAAAGTATTAATTTCTTCCACTAGATCATCTGCATCAATGCCATGAACCATAGCTGCCTGTTCGATTGTCTCCATCTGGGATGAAGGACATCCAAGACAATGCATTCCAATATTTAACAAAATCGGTGCTACTTCTGCATCAATTGTTAACAATTCACCAATCATTGTTGACTTATTTACCTGAGCCATTTTTTATCCTCCTTGCTATCTTAATGCTGATATTATAATTCCTTTTCTTATGTTTTGCAATTCTTTTTCTTTGTACTCAATTAAATACTTGTTTTTAAAAATACTATGAGATATGATGATGTTACAGCAGATGGGCTGTGTATTAAGAATAACGATTGGAGGAGTTTATTATGGCATACGTAATTTCTGATTCATGTGTTAGCTGTGGAACTTGCGAACCAGAATGTCCAGTAGGAGCTATCTCTCAGGGAGACAGCCAGTTCGAGATTGACGGTTCTGCATGTGTAGAATGTGGTACTTGTGCAGGTGTTTGCCCAACAGGTGCTATCTCTCAGGAGTAATACTAATACATAGTAGACAAAAAGAACGCCGTTATGGCGTTCTTTTTTTTGCAAAAAATTTCTTTTTTTCCTGTTTCTTTTTACGTATGCTTCCCCGTATGGCCTCGTCCAACTTTTTATAGTAGTCCTCTTCCATCTGGTAATGCTCCTGCATAAGATAGTTCATCTCTTTCAGAATCCGTTCCTCCACATGGGTGGTGAGAAGTTCGTTATTATCTCTCATAGCCTCAGCTATAATTTCTGACATCAAAATTTTAAACTGCTCCAGTTTAATTCTGGTGCCATCCTGGGAAACGTCCTCCAACTCCCCTGACGGTTCCGGACAAAGCCCCAGTTCCTTTGCGTTGGTCAACGTGACAAAACCGTCCATATCTTCTGGAAAAGCACTGTTCTCTTTTTCCTTTTTGGCGATTTGTCGCTCCTTTTTCAGATACATGCGAATGGCTTTTAATTGGTAGCCCTGACTTCTAAGCTCTTTGATTCGCATGAGTTCTTTAATATTTTCATCTGTGTAGTAGCGATGTCCCATCTCATTTCTGGGAATATCCAACTGTAATTCATCTTCCCAATATCGCAAAACATGCTGTTCTAACGCCAAAATTCGAGCGGCATCGGAAATCATGTAACGAACTTTTTCCAAAAGATCATTTCCTTCCTCTATGTATACTGCTCTCTTTTGTAAGACTTGTCCACATAAAAAGTATACTCTGTGGGCACTTTCTGCGCAAGAAAAGGTAATCGTAAAATTCCGACAAAATTATCCCTGATCCCCAAACTTCTGGGAATGGTCCAGATTGCCAAACTTTGTGTATTCCGGCAACCAGGCAAGATTAATCGTCCCAATTGGGCCGTTTCTCTGTTTTGCCACAATGATTTCGGAAATATTTTTCAACTCTGTATCCTTGTTGTAATAGTCATCTCGGTAGATAAACATAACCACATCCGCATCCTGCTCGATGGCTCCGGACTCACGCAAATCGGAAAGCATCGGGCGATGGTCCGGTCTCTGTTCTACAGCACGACTCAACTGTGAAAGGGCGATGACCGGAACATTCAATTCTCTGGCAAGAGCTTTCAGGGAACGGGAAATTTCTGAAATCTCCTGCTGTCTGGATTCTGATCTGCCGGATCCACTCATCAACTGAAGATAATCGATGATAACCAGCTTTAAATCCTTGTCCATCTTATATTTTCGACACTTACTACGGAGTTCAGATATACTGATACCCGGTGTATCATCTATAATCAGGTCAGAATTTCCGATAATACCCGCACCTTCTATCAGCTTTTCCCACTCAGATTCCTGAAGATTACCGGTACGAAGCTTTTGTGCATCCACTCGCGATTCCAAAGAGAACAGACGGTTTACCAACTGTTCCTTTGACATTTCCAGAGAGAATACTGCTGTACACAGATTTTCATGGAATGCCACATACTGGGCAAGGTTCAATACAAAAGCTGTCTTTCCCATAGATGGTCTAGCCGCAATCAGAATCAAATCGGAAGGCTGCAATCCTGCGGTCTGATAATCCAAATCAATGAATCCGGTAGGTATTCCGGTAACAGAACCCTTCTGTTTGGATGCCTGTTCAATCTTGTGAATGGCATTCATTACCACCTGACGGATAGGAACGTACTCTGCATTGCCACGATTTTGTACCAGTTGATAGATATCATGTTCTGTCTTCTCTAAGATTTCGGTGACGCTTTCTTTTCCATTGTAGCAGTCATTTTCAATTTCCTGGTTAACCCGAATGATTTTTCGGAGCAATGCTTTATCCTTTACAATATTTGCATAGGACTCCACATTGACTGTCACCGGTACTGCCGCCACCAAATCGCTGATAAACTCTAAGCTGGCCACCTCTGCAGGGACATCTTTTTCCCGCAATTTATTCTGGAGAGTGATAATATCTACCGCCTCTCCACTGTTATATAATTCAACAATCGCCTCAAACAATGCCCCATACTGCTGATGATAAAAATCCTCGCGGATTAAAATCTCCGATGCCACTGTAATGGCATCTCTGTCCATAATCATAGAACCCACCACGGATTGCTCCGCCTCTAAGCTGTTTGGCATTGTTCGTTTGATAAGTGCCTCTTCCATAAAGAACTCCTAATTTTTATTCTCCTGATACGTGAACCCGCATTGTAGCTGTCACCTGGGGATGTAATTTAACCTTCACCTCAAAAGTTCCCTGGGAACGAATCGGCTCCTCCAAATGAATCTTTTTCTTGTCAATAGTTTCGTTGTACTGTGTTTTCACCGCAGCACAAATTTCTTTGGAGGAAACGGAGCCAAAGGTTCTTCCTCCCTCTCCGGTTTTAATCTTGGTCTCCACCAGCCACTCAGAAATCTTCTTAGCCATAGCCTGTGCCGCCTCTAAGTTTTCCTGTGCCACTTTGTCCGCATGCTGGTTTTGAAGTTTTAAATCATTTAAGTTTTTATTGTTTGCCTCTACACCAAGCTTTTTAGGCAGAATCATATTTCTGGCATAACCTTCGCTGACATTTACAATATCTCCCTTTTTACCCAGGGATTTTACATCCTGCAATAAAATCACTTTCATAAATCAATCTCTCCTTCATCCATTAATGCATCCAAAATCTCTTTAATATTTTGTTTTACTTCTTCCACTGTGCTGTTTTCAATCTGAGCTCCGGCCACATTTAAATGTCCACCGCCTCCAAGACGCTCCATAATCAACTGAACATCAATCTCGTCAATAGACCGGGAGCTGACATATATTTTATTCTGATACTCTGTAAGTACAAAGGACGCTTTGATTCCTACAATATTTAAAAGTTCATTTGCCGCCTTTGCGCCTACCACCGTTGGGCTCTCCAATTGTTCCGATTCACACACAGAAATAGCAAAGAACTTGCGATATACTTCCGCATGCCGAACCACTTCCGCTCTGGCTTTATAGGCTGCCATATCTTCTCTCAGCAACTTACGGACTCTGGTAACCTCTGCGCCACATCTTCTCAGATAGGCAGCCGCCTCAAAGGTGCGGACTCCAGTTTTGGTCATAAAGTTGTTGGTGTCAATCAAAATACCTGCATAGACACAATCCGCCTCCCCAGAACGAAGACAAACCTTGTCTGAAAAATACTGAAGCACTTCTGCAATCATTTCACAGGTAGAAGATGCGTATGGCTCAATATAGGACAAAATCGGATTTTGTACCTGTTCGGTTCCGTGTCTGTGGTGATCAAATACCACCACAGAATCACTTCTCTCCAACAATTTCGAACAGTCTGCATAGCTTGGCCGGTTGGTATCCACCAATATTATCAAGGTTCTGCTGCTGGCCAACTCCAAGGCTTTCTCCGAATCGATAAACATATCTGCAGGATATCCGTTTTCCACAGAAAACTGCTCCACCAACGGTCTTAAGGATGTGGTGACAGTATTGATAACAATTCTGGCTTTTTTCCCAAGTTCTCTGGCTGCACAGAAAAGCCCGATAGCCGCACCTAAGGAATCCACATCCGCAATGGAGTGACCCATAATGATAATCTCCTCGCGGTTCTCCATAATTTCACGCAACGCCTGGGCCTTCATTCTGGCCTTAACCCTGGTGTTTTTCTCTATTTCCTTGCCTCGGATTCCATAATAGGAAACTTCTTCGCCCTCTTTGATAACCGCCTGGGAACCGCCTCGTCCCAGAGCAAGGTCAATGGCAGCACGGGCAAATTCTGCGTTTTGAACATAGGTCTCCCCCTTGGCACCAAAACCAATACTCAGGGTGATTTCCAACTCATTTCCCGCCTTGGTGGACTTGATTTCCTCCAAAATAGAAAACTTGTCCTTCTCCAGATTTCGCAAATGCTGCTGCTGGATGGCAACAAAAAATTTATCCCTGTCTAATTTACGGACAATGGCATTTTCATTCTGAAAATACTTGTTAATCTTACGATCTATAATGGCTGTCAAAAGAGATTTCTTTACTTCTTCAATGGAATCAAAAACTTCCTCATAGTTATCAATATAAACCAATCCTGCCACAAGCTGCTGATTTTCCATCTCCGTTTTATAATATTCCAATTCTGTGGAATCAATCAGGAAAATCGCTATCAGTGTATCAAGCTCGTCATCTATCATCACCATCCGTCTCGCCTGGTTTTTATATTCCGCCGGAAAACTCATACGACGCATATTGGCAACATACAGTCTGTCATCGTAAGAAACATTGATAGAAAAATTGTCATCCTTTGCCTTATCAATTCCCTCTCTGGTGATTTCCTTAAAAATGGATGTAATGGACTTGTTATAATGTCTGTCTTTTCCGGTAACTCTGGAAAACTCATAATTCATCCATATAATTTTTCCTGTTTCGTCCATCAGAGCATAGGGAACAAACAGTTCATCCAATAGTTTCTTTTGCACCATTCCATAATGGGTGGCAAAATCCACAATTTCCTGATGCATCTTTTTGCTGCAATAGCGATATAACCATAAAACAAACAATGAGTATATAGCAATGGCAACGGAAATGACAATTCCGTAAGTCACATTGCGAAAATACATCAACGCATCGCCTACCACAAACAGTGCAATCATATAAATCGGGGCCTGAAAATATCGTTTCATCTTCCCGGAATACTTAAATTCTTCCATTTTCTCTCCCTTATGGCTCTCTGTCTTATACAAACAGCCGTGTCTGCTCAATTCTGAGCCTAAAATTATGCTAGATTATTATATCACTTAAAATTCCTCTTGGGAATACTTCTCTTTTTCCCCAAATACAAAAATACCTCTGAACCGGGGTCGGTCCAAAGGTATTTCTGTTATAAATAGGAAGATAATTAAGAAAAAGACAATTTTATTTTCTGTAGAATACACTATTCCAGTTTAATTCATTCTTAAACTGACGAATATTGGTATCCTTATCAATGTAAACAGCCTCTATTCCCATCTGTGCTGCCCAATCTCCCATCTGCTGGGCGCTAAGGTCATAAGAAAATGCTGTATGATGTGCTCCTCCAGCCAGAATCCATGCTTCTGTTCCAACTTTAAGGTTTGGCTGCGGTGTCCAGAACGCGGTTGCTACCGGAAGTTTCGGCATTGGTTTTTCTGTCTTTTTACATTCCACTTCATTGATAATCAAACGGAAACGGTCTCCCAAATCAATAAGTGAAGTTGCAATGGCAGGTCCTGTCTTAGCGGTAAAAACCAATCTGGCAGGATCTTCTCTGTCTCCCATGCTAAGAGGCTGCTCTTTGATGGCTATTTTACCATCGGCAATGGTAGGACAAACCTCCAACATATGAGCTTCCAAAACTCCTTCCTTGCCCGGAACCAGATTGTATGTGTAATCCTCCATAAAGGATGTTCCCTTGGCATCTTTTTTGCCCTGGGTCATAATCTTCATGATTCGAACCATAGCAGCTGTTTTCCAGTCTCCCTCTGCGCCGAATCCGTAACCCTTTTCCATTAATCTCTGCATTGCCAATCCAGGCAACTGCTTCAAACCTCCAAGGTCACCAAAATGAGTAACAATCGCCTGATAATTACGCTCTTCCAAAAATCTCTCAAAACCGATTTCAATTCCGGCCTGCACTGCTACATGCTGACGAAATTCTTTCTCATCTCTACCCTCTAACAAAATATCGTACTTGCTGTAGTATTCTTCTACCAAAGCATCAATATCTGCCTGAGATACGGCATTGACCTCTTCCACTACTTCGTTGATTGGGTAAGTGTCAACTTCCCATCCAAATTTAATCTGTGCCTCTACCTTGTCGCCCTCGGTAACAGCAACATTTCTCATATTATCTGCCACACGCATTACTCTGACATGGCTGCTCTCGATTACTCCCACAGCCGTTCTCATCCATGCGCCAACTTCTTTTTGCACTTCCGGATCTTCCCAATAACCGGCAACCACTTTCCGCTCCATATTCAAGCGAGAGAAGATGTGTCCGTACTCTCTGTCTCCGTGAGCAGCCTGGTTTTCGTTCATAAAATCCATATCAATGGTGTCATAAGGAATCTCACGATTAAACTGTGTATGTAAATGCAACAATGGTTTTCTCAATTCCTGCAATCCTAAAATCCAGGATTTTGCCGGTGAAAATGTATGCATCCAGGTAATCACACCTGCACATCTTTCATCAATATTTGCCTCGTTAAAAGTCTTTCGTATTACCTCATTTGTAATCATGGTAGGTTTCCATACCACTTCGTAAGGAAGATTTCCTGATTTGTTCAGTGCCTCCACCATAATCTTGGAATGTTCTGCCACATGGGCTAAACACTCATCCCCGTACAGATCCTGTGATCCTGTACAAAACCAAAACTGATACTTTTTTTGTTCTAACATTTTTTCTCCTTTCCATATCCTACGATATTTTGAACTGAGTTTCCTTCACTTATTTTTACCGGGAAACGATAGGAATAATTTTTTTCCTGCCAATTTTCATCCTCCATCATCCGGAGTAAACTTTTTGCAGTAATACGCCC
>JALELK010000064.1 GCA_022768745.1 Lachnospiraceae bacterium | reverse complement strand
TCCTCCGGCACATCAAATGCCAGATATGCATAATCCAATCCCAACTGCTCGCATGCCTCGTTATGCATAGCCGGGGAAACACTGTGTGCCACCGGACTACCCAGCAAACACAAAAGTCCTGTATGTCCTGTAATCTTCTTCTCCATCTTTTTTCCTCTTTTCTTTTCGTTAGTTGATTCAGCCACCAACCAACTCTCTATCTGTTTTTAAAGTAAAATAATTACTCATTCACCTTGGTAATGATTTCTTCGCAAATCTCATAAGCGGTTTTTCCATCTGTGGAAATTACAATATCAGCAGCCGCTTCATAGGCCGGTCTTCTCTTTTCCATAAGCTCTGTAATATAATCCACATTTTTGTTGTTTTCCAACAAAGGTCTGTCATGGTTACCCTTTACACGCTCCAAAATGGTCTCAGGTTTTGCGGTCAAAAGAACTACCTTGCCGCTCTTTTTCATCTCCTGGACATTCACCTCACGCATAGGAACACCACCACCGCAAGAAACAATCATATTTTTCTTGGAACGGCTCTCTCGCAAAAGTTCTGTCTCCTCGTTACGGAAATACTCCTCTCCGTGAAGCTCAAAAATTTCTGAAATACTCATACCGTTTTGCTTGGCAATGATTTCATCCATCTCAATCACATCCATAGCGAAGGTGCTCTCCAAGGCACTGGAAATCGTGCTCTTGCCCACACCCATAAATCCTATCAGGAAAATGTTGAAATCAAACAATTCATGAGACTGAATTCGTTTGCTTCGATACAAAATGCTCTCATAAACCTTCAACACCGACTTTTTATACTTATAATCTCCCAGTTTCTGGAGAACCTTGTTTTTCTTTCTCTCTTCTTCCTCCGGCTGTACCACCTGTATGCCGTTTTCCTGCTTGTAATTGGTAATTTCCTGAATAATCTGATATCGCATCCGAAGAGCATCCACAATAATCTCATCGCACATATCCAGGTCATTACGTAATTTTTCCAGTTCCTTCATCTTCTTATCCCTTTTTCTCTTTGTTCGTCTCACCCAAAACTCTAGTTTTTCCTAACTATTCGGGCTTTTTTCATCATACCCTATGGCTATGGTAAAATCAAGTGCTTTTTGACTTTAAAGCAATAAAGTGTAAAGATTTCATATTTTGTCAATTTCTTCTATCCCATACAATGGTAAATTAACAAGTCCTTCCTCCTTTTTGTAATCCGCCATAGATGTGCGAATAGAAACCTCCGGTGAGAATTTTTCCCGATAAGTTTTTAAACTTTTAGCTCTAAGATTTACTTCAGCCTTTACTTCAACGGGTACTATCCCCTCTCCTGTATCAACAATAAAATCAACTTCACAAGAGCCCCTGTCGTTTGTGTAATAGTATATGTCCAAATCTTCAATGGTTTTCAACTGCTGACAAACATACTGTTCTGTAAGAGCGCCTTTGAATTCCACAAAAAGATCATTCCCGTCAAGCAAGGTACGCGGACGAAGCCCGGCCATACAGCCCAGAAGTCCAACATCCACCACAAACAATTTAAACGCTTTCAAGTCCTCATAGGCCCGCAAGGGAAGTCCTACTGTGTTGACACGACTGACCTTATGAACTAACCCACAATCACAAAGCCACATAATTGCTGTTTCATAATCTTTTGCACGAGCGCCTTCACGAATAAGTCCGTAAATAAACTTTTTATTTTCTTTCGCCAGCTGAGAAGGAATACTGTTCCACAACATACGAAGCCTTGGTACAATTTCATTTGGTGCATGCTTTGAGAAATCCTGTTCATAGGCCGCAAGAATTCGCTTTTGTATTTCATGAACCTCGTTGAAGTCTCTATCCTCTGCGAAGCTTTGCACTGCTTCGGGCATACCCCCAACAAAGTAATATTGCTTCAATGCTTCAATATACATTTGCTTAAAACTTGTAATCATTTGGAAGTCCTGACTGTCAAGTAATTCTGCAAACCGCTCTTTATCAATAGCCATTAAAAATTCTTTGAAAGAAAGAGGATAAAGTTTTAAAAAATCCACCTTACCAACAGGAAAGGATGTACCTTGATGCAACGCAATCCCAAGCAAGGAACCAGCACATATAATATGATACTGAGGCGCATTTTCATAAAAATACTTAAGAGATGCAAGGGCTCTCGGTACTTCCTGCACCTCATCAAAAATCAGCAATGATTTGTCAGAGTCAATTTTGTGTCCTATATGCAGTTCCAATCCCATAATCAAACGCTCCACATCCAAATCAGCTGCAAATAACTCTGCCATTCTGGAATTAGAGTCAAAATTAATATATATGGTGTCCTGATACTCCTGTCTTCCGAACTCTTTCATGAGCCATGTTTTGCCCACCTGACGAGCTCCTTCGATAATCAAAGGTTTACGATGTTTACTTTGTTTCCATTTTTTTAATTTTTCCATTGCAATTCGGTACATACTCGCACCTCCGTCATAATGATATATATATAGTATATCCCACAACGCCAAAAATTACAACGAACTTTTGTTGTTTAGCCGCACTTTTTACACCGAACTTTTGTTGTTTAACCACACTTTTTACAGTAAACTTTTGTGTTCATAATAATATCTTCCGAATAAAAAGAAGCGACACTCGGCTTCCAACCAAGCATCGCTTCCTTCTGTTAAGCAAATCTTCTTTATCTACTTTTTAGATTCCTAATTTTTCCTTCATGTAGTCCACAGGAGTTGATTTTCCTGTGTAAAGCTCGATGGCAATCAAAGCCTGGAACAGCATCATACTCATGCCATTGTAAACTCTGGTACATCCGGCTTCCTTCGCCTGCTTCATCATAACAGTCTCACGAGGAGCGTATACTGTATCCGTAACAATTAAGTCCTTGCGGAAGAAAGATGGGTCCGGAATGTTGGACAAATCCTCCAATGGATGCATACCCACACCGGTAGCGTCACAGAAGATGTCTGCTTCCTGCATCAACTTCTTCAACAAATCCAAATCTGCCAAGTCGTTCATAGTTGCCTTGCAGTTTGTGTTCTTGTTGATGGTGTCTACAATCTCTTCGCCTCTGGAATAGAATTTATCCTTGATGTTGAAAATGTGCATCTCAGCGATACCATCCAATGCACCACGAACAGCGATGGCTGTGGCAGCTCCACCGGTACCGATAAGAACCATCTTCATTCCCTTGAAATCAATGCCTTCTTCCTTGATTCCCTGCCAGTATCCCATACCGTCAGTGTTGTAACCCTTTAACTTACCGGTTACCTTACCTTCCGCATCTCTCATATTTACAACGGTGTTGATGGCTCCGCAAAGCTTTGCAGCCTCATCCACTTCGTCAAGATATTTATGTACCACAGTCTTGTTTGGCATAGAGATGTTGGAACCCAACATCTTAAGAGCACGGATACTCTCCACTGCTGCCGGAAGAGAATCATTGTCCACTTCAAAAGCCAACTGGATCACATCATCCCCGTTCTTGTCATAGGCAAGGTTATGTGTGGTTGGTGACTGTGTATGGCGAATCGGATAAGCCATTAATCCTACTAATTCTGTATGTCCTGTAATATTTGGCATAATAATTTACCTCGTTCTTTCTATATAATATTCACGATTATTTCACTAATAAATTTGTACCGATTTTACTCTTCAATCTCAGATAAATCCAAGAAACCTCTTGCTTCCAATACGTTGAGGATTGCACGTCCCTCTAAGGTTCCCTCCATAATACGGCGGGCGCGGACAGAATCACCGATTGGATAAATAAAGGTATCTGTGTCCTCAAAGGCCTCTTCCAACTCAGCCAAGATTGGATTGTTGGAACGCATTCCCAGACAGTTGAATCCCAAATCAAACGGAATGTCTGTAATAGTTCCGTCAGGGAGTTTTACGGTAAAGGCATTTTCCTTTACTTCCTGAAGTGCAGTGTTGACATATTCCTTCACACCATATTTATCATGAGTCTCTCTCATAGAGCACTTGGTAATCGGGTCAGCCAGCATCCCAATCTGTGGAAGCATATCAATGATGGTACACTCGCTTCCTCTCGGAGCAAAGTACTCAATCACATCAAGTCCTACAGAACCACCGCCTACAACAACAACCTTCTTGCCCTTGCAAGCCTCATCCGGATACTTGCCGGCATTCATGTTGTTAATCATATCAAAGATGGTTGCCACATTTCCTGCTGCAATGTTTTCCTTCAATCCGGCAATCGGTGGAACAAGTGGAACGGAACCGGTGGCATTGACCACGATATCCGGCTTAAACTGTTTAATCTTGTCCACAGTTGCTTCTGTGTTTAAGAACACATACAGGTTATTTAATCGGGAAGCTCTCGCCTCTAAGTATTTCGGGAAATCTTTCATTCTTGTCTTGCTTGGCATATCTGAGATAAAGGTGGACAAACCGCCTAAATGATCATTTTTTTCCAAGACAAATACGTTACAGCCAACTTCTGCTGCTGTACATGCCGCCTCAAGTCCGGCAGTACCGCCACCTACAACAACCACGTTGCAGTTTTTGTTGACTCTCAATTTTTTATAAATATCACCTTCCGGAACTGCAGGGTTTACAGTACAACGGATTGGATGGTTCACACCGATACGGTTTCCTGCACAACCTACGTTACAAGAGATACATTTTCTCAAAATGTCCTCCTCGCCGGCAGCAACCTTGTTTACCCAGTTTGGCTCAGCGATAAGTCCACGGCCCATTCCCACGATATCCACGTCGCCGCTTTCCAATACCTTTTCCACCACCTTTGGATCTCGGTAGTTTCCGGCATTGATAACAGGCTTTTTAAACTTATCCTTTACGGCTCTGGACATATAAGAACGCCATCCGTCAGGAAGGAAGTTGGAATCAATCTGATACTGAAGGGATGGATTTAATCCGCAGGATACATCATACATATCCACAAATTCATCCAAGTACTCCAGATACTCCAAGGTATCCTCTAAAGTATTTCCTCCCGGAACTCTCTCCTCTGCAGAAATACGAACGATAATTGGGAACCAAGGTCCAACGTTCTTTCTCACTTCCTCAAGAACCATTCTTGGGAAACGAAGACGATTCTCTACAGAACCTCCGAACTCGTCTGTTCTCTTGTTGTAATATGGTGAAATAAACTGACTCATCAGATAAGAATGTCCGCAGTGAATTTCCACAGCATCAAATCCGATATCTTTGACACGCTTAGCAGCCTCTCCATATTTACGCACAGTGGTAAGGATTTCTTCTTTTGTCATTGGACGAGGGATCTCGCCGCCTACCTTTGTAGGAATATTGGAAGAAGACACTGTCTCCATACCGGTACGTGCGCTGGAAGCAGAAGCTCCTGCGTGGTTGATCTGAATTGCAACCGTAGCGCCACTTTTGTGAAGCTTTTCTACCAACTGATAATAACGAGGCATAAAGCTATCGTGGTCGATACGAATCTGGCTGGTTCCGTTGGAGCCCACCGGATATTCCACGTTGGCATTTTCAAGAATAATCAGGCCAACGCCTCCCTTAGCACGAAGGGAATAATAATTCATATGACGATTGCTCATCTCACCGCTGGTCTCGCCGTAGTTTGTACCCATAGGTGTCATGGCGATGCGGTTTTTGATTGTCGTCCTTTTTACAGTGATTGGTTCAAAAATTTTTGGATAATTCGTTTTCATAAATTTCCTCTCCTTGAAATAAAATCATACGTTTGAACGACATTTCTTTGTTTGTGACACCTTTATCATATACCCTTGAATTAATAATTAATAATATCTTTCAGGTAAACTTTTGATGCATTGGAGCTATCAGTTGCCTCCTCTGCCTGTTCTTTCATATAAGAAATAAAACGTTCCACCGCCGGGAGATGATAGGTATCCTCCTTCCAGAACATAAAAATCTGATGGCGGATGTCCAACTCCTTGATGGTATGGATATTGACCCCCGGATTTTCGTCTAAAATATCGGTTCTCGGCATCAAAGCAATCCCAAAATTTTCCTTTACCAGCGCCACAATGGAATACTCATCCGGACACTCCACCACAATGTTTGGCTCCACTCCATACTTCTTATATAAATACTTGTGATGGGTTCCCATCCAGGAATCCTTGTCATAGCCGATAATAGGATACTCACCTAAGGCTCTCAACGGCACTTCCTCCATATCTTTTAAGGGGTGTTCCAAGGGAGTGATAATCACCATCTTTTGTGTAATCAATGGATAGTACTGCAAATCGTCCTTTTCCAGACAGCCTCCAAATCCTACATCCAACTCTCCGGATTTCACCTTTTTTGCTATTGCCGGGGTGTGGTTCTGCCAAAAGTTAAAGACTACCTTATTGTTTTCTTCTATATCCAGAAACTTTCTCACCTGATGGGGAATGTAATGCCCCGCCAGAGGAAACACATAACCAATATCAATCTTGCCACCGATGCTGGAAATCTCCTGCATTTTATCCCTGGCCACATCACAATCCGCTATGATTTTATTGGCGTGCTCCAAGAACAGATGCCCGGCTTTCGTCAATACCACACCTCTTCCTTCCTTTTTAAAAAGGGTAACTCCCAGTTCCGCTTCCAAGGAAGCCATGGAGCGGCTCAGAGATGGTTGGGAAATATAAAGTTCCTCCGCTGCCTGATGATAGTTTTCCAGTGTTGCCACTTTTTGAAAATAGAGCAATTGATTCAGTGTCATAATTTACCTCCTACCCTTTGGTTCAAAAATACCAAATGGTTTGCTTCCTTTATATAATATGTACAAATTCTCCTGTTTGCATTTATACGCTTTGACATATTCCGTGTATTTCTACACATATTATACTTTATTGATGCATCCACTGCATCATTTTTTTACGATTAAAGCATTAGACGGTATTCCTTTCCCTTGTTAAAATAAACTCATAAAAGCTTTGTTAAAAAATAAACAAAGCATCGGAAACACCATTTCTTTGGTTTGTGACAAAACAAAAAGAAAAATGGAAACCATTTAAAAGGAGAAGATTATGAATAAGAAATATTTACCAAGTGCTCTGATTTTGTACTTGAACTACTTTATCCATGGTGTTGGCTGTTCCATCTTGGGACAGGCCCTCATCAAAGAGTCGTTAGCAGCTTCTTGGGGCGTGGAAGCCATGGCCATCACAGCCATCTCTGCCGCTTTGGGATTGGGACGTTTGATTGCCCTTCCGTTTGCCGGTCCCCTTTCCGATAAGTTGGGACGTCGTATTTCCACAGCTATCGGTAGTGGTTCCTACGCCATCTACTTAATCGGTCTTGCTTTTGCCTTTAACGCAGGTACCCACGGCGGATATGCCATCGCTTATGCCTGTGCCATCTTAGGCGGTATTGCAAACTCATTCCTTGATACAGGAATCTACCCGGCTGTAGCTGAGATTATTTACAAGGCTCCCGGTGTTGCAACTATGGGAATCAAATTCTTCATTGCAATTGCACAGATGATTCTTCCATTTGTACTTGGTATCGCTGTTACCACAACTGCAGACGGCCTTACCTCTTACAACCCACTTTTCATCGGTTGCGGTATTATCTATCTGGTACTTTTTGTTTTGGTAATGCTCTTCCCTCTGCCTGACGGTGACGCAAAGGCTGCCGGAAAGAAGGAAGGTTTGATTGACAGCTTAAAACATACACACTTCTCATTAGAATCCATCGCAATGATTCTTATCGGATTTACCTGTACCGGAACTTTCCAGTTATGGTTAAACTGTGCACAGAACTTTGCTAAGGAAAATGTTGGTTGGGCAGATCCTTCCATTATGCAGACATTTTACTCAGTGGGCACACTTCTCGCATTGATTGTCACTGCTCTTTTGACAAGAAAAATTAAGGATGTCCGCTTTATCGTTATCTATCCGGTCATCTGCCTGGTTACTCTGATTGTCGTACTCATGGGTCAGACACAGACATTGATGATTGCCGGTGCGTTCATCATTGGATGGGCAGGAGCAGGTGGACTCCTCCAGATTGCCACCTCAGTTTGTAACATGCTCTTCCCCAAGATCAAAGGTACTGTTACAGCTTTGGTAATGATTGCCTCCTCCCTTTGCAATTACACCATCTTAACTGCCGCATCCAAGATGACACCATCCGGAGTTATGACAATGAACATTATTCTTACAGCTGTTGGTGTTCTTCTGGGTATCTATGTTAACCTTCGTTACAAAAAGATGGTTGAACTTGCCGGAAGCAACGAGTAATGTATAATCATATTAGAAAGAAGGATTATTATGAATACAGTAAAAGTCAGAAATATTGAGATTGGTGCCGGTGCACCAAAGATTATCGTTCCTATCGTAGGGGTTACAAAAGAGGAAATCTTAGATGCAGCCCGCTCCTTTGACTCCATCTCTTTAGATGTGGTTGAATGGCGTGTTGACTGGTTTGAAGATGTCTTCAACTTTTCCAAAGTGGAGGAAGTGTTAAAAGAACTTCGCCAGATTTTAGGTGACACTCCACTGCTTATGACCTTCCGTACTTCAAAAGAAGGCGGGGAAAAGGCCATTGATAACACAGCTTACATCGATTTAAACGTAAAGGCAGCCAACACCGGTTATGTGGATTTCGTAGATGTAGAAATCTTCACCGGAGACGATGTGGTTTCCACCATCATTGATCAGGTACACGCTGCCGGGGTTAAAGTAATCGCTTCCAACCACGACTTCCACAAGACTCCTGCCAAGGCAGATATTATCTATCGTCTTCGCAAGATGCAGGATATGGGAGCCGACATTCCAAAGATTGCTGTAATGCCTCAGAATAAAAAAGATGTTCTCACCCTGCTTTCTGCCACAGAAGAGATGGCTACCTGCTATGCAGACCGTCCGATTATCACTATGTCTATGGCAGGCACCGGAGTTATCAGCCGTCTTTGCGGCGAAGTCTTCGGTTCATCTATGACCTTCGGAGCTGCAGGCAAAGCTTCCGCACCGGGACAAATGGGTGTTGAGGATTTAAATACCGTACTTTCACTTCTTCACGACGCAATGTAAAATAAAATTATCAGAGCCAGTCCCTTTTCCATCTTTTATTAAAATTGTGACTGGCTCTCTTTGTATTATTCTACAACTAGGGGGTTACTATGAAAAAAATACTTCATTGGCTTGACGAAAATTTAGAAGAATTCATATTGGTTATTTTTCTGATTGCAATGACCTTGATTATGGGGATTCAGGTGTTCAGCCGCTACGTGCTGGGGATGTCCCTGTCCTGGTCCGAGGAAATCACCCGGTATCTTTTTATCTGGTGCGGCTTTATCAGTGTCAGTTATTGCAGTAAGAAATGTCTGTCCATCAAAATCGAACAGTTTGTAGCTATATTTCCAAGACGGGGCAGAGCAATTTTTAAAGTGGTAAATCACACCTTTGAATTCATCTTCTTTATTTATATGATTCCATTTGCCTTTTCCTATATGATGTCTGCCGTAAAAAGCGGTCAGCTCTCTCCGGCCTGTGGAATCCCTATGTACTTCGTTCAGGCCGCGCCCCTTTTTTCTTTTGTTCTGGTGACTTTTCGAATTCTACAGAGATGGATTATTGAGTTTCGCATCGCCAGAGGAGAAAATGTTTTTGACCCTGCTCATCCGGAGAGAAACACACCGGAATCCTTTATTGATGCCAATGCCGGTGCCAACGATGACACCACCTTGGACGACCTGATTAAAATGAAAGAGGAGGACAAATAAAATGCCAGTTGTTGTACTATTTATTATATTCGTCATCGCATTGGTGATTGCCATACCGGTTTCCATTTCCCTTGGCATTGCCTCTGTTCTTCCTTCCATTTTTGACCCGTCCTTTACCGTGGGAGCAAAGTATTTAATCCGCGCTATGTTCGGCGGACTGGATTCCTTCCCTCTTTTGGCAGTTCCCATGTTTGTACTGTCCGGTATTATTATGGCAAAGGGAGGTATCTCCAAAAAACTATTTGATGTGTTTGCTTTCTTTTTAGGAAAGTTTACCGCCGGAATGCCCTGTGCTGTCATTGTCACCTGCCTGTTTTACGGAGCTATCTCAGGTTCAGCACCTGCTACCGTTGCCGCTGTGGGAAGTATGACCATTCCTATTTTGACCACCTTGGGATACGATTTGACCTTCTCCACAGCCCTTGTGGCAGTGGCCGGTGGATTGGGAGTTATCATTCCTCCAAGTATTCCTTTCATTATGTATGGAATGGCCTCCGGAGCCTCTGTCAGTGACCTATTTTTAGCTGGTATCCTTCCGGGCCTTATGATTGGTCTTCTGCTGATGCTGTTTGCCATTTTCCATTGCAAACACTATGGCGAAGACAAAGAAAAAATTGCAGCGGAAGTAAATGCTCTCCACGAAAAAGGACTCTTGGGTGTTTTAAAAGAAAGCTTTTTCGCTCTCTTAAGTCCCATTATTATTCTGGGCTGTATTTACTCCGGAATTGCTTCCCCAACAGAAGCTGCTGTTATCTCCGTATTTTATGCCCTGATTGTCAGCCTGTTTGTGTATAAAAGCATTCACTTTTCAGACCTTTGGGCCATTTTGGTGGAGGCCATCAAAACCTTCACACCGATTTTGTTTATTTTAGCTGCATCCACAGCCTTCTCCAGAGTGCTGACCCTGATGCAGGTGCCACAGACCGTAAGTACCTTTATTTTAAATAACTTCCACAGCCCGGTGGTTATTCTCTTGATTATCAATGCTTTCCTGTTGATTGTTGGAATGGTAATGGATACTACTCCGGCGATTTTGATACTGACACCGATTTTACTTCCTATCGTGGAAGCCATCGGTATGAGCCCGATTCAGTTTGGTGTGATTATGGTGGTGAACCTAGCCATCGGATTTGTCACTCCACCAATCGGTGTCAACCTTTTCGTTGCCAGCTCCCTTACCGATGTGCCGGTGATGAAAATTGCCAAAAAGGCAATGCCAATGATTGCACTGTTTTTGGTAGCCTTGTTACTGATTACCTTTATTCCGGCGATTTCGCTGGGGCTCTTATAGAAAGGAGGTTTTTTGATGAGAAAACAATATGACACAGACAATAAGAAACACAGATATCCAAAAACCTTCCTTTTACTGGGACTGCTTTTAGGACTCACCACCGTACTTTTTACCGGATGCGGCTCCTCCGATGAGGTTCAGCGCTACGCCTGGCCTCTTGCCACAGCCAGCCCTGAGGACACAGTGACCCAGTTGTTTGCAGAACGCTTTGCTGAGGAAGTGGAGCGACTAAGTGACGGCAAAATGTTGATTCAGGTTTATCCCAACTCCACTTTAGGCGGTGACCGGGATTTGCTGGAGACCTGCGCCGATGGAGACATTCCTTTTGTGGTGCAAAACACTGCTCCTCAGGTTCCCTTTATGAACGATCTGGCAGTATTTGATCTGCCCTGTGTATTCTCTACCTTAGACGAATGTCGTGAAAAAATCGACGACCCGGAATTTTATGATTTAATCAGTAACGTATATACCAAAGGGGGATACCACCTGCTTGGTATGGCTGACCAGGGATTCCGTGTTATGAGCACCAACAAAAAGGTGACCGATTTTTCCGATTTTAAGGGACAGAAAATACGAACCATGGAAAACAGTTATCATCTGGCCTTCTGGAAATCCATTGGAGCCAGCCCCACCCCTATGAGTTTCAGTGAGGTGTACATCGGTCTGCAACAGCACACCATCGATGCCCAGGAAAACCCTTATGAGGTCATCGTGTCCAACAACCTGTACGAACAGCAGGATTACATTGTGGAGACCAACCACCTGCCTCACTTGATTTCTCTCATTGTAAATGATGAGTTTTATCAAAACTTAAGTCCTGCGGAACAAAAGATTATGACGGAAGCTGCCGAGACAGCCACCGCCTATGCAAGACAGCAATCTGATGAGCGAATTTCCGATAAAATTGCAGTCATTGAAAAAAGCGGAACCCAAATTATCACACTCTCTGATGAAACCAGGGCACAGATTCAGGAAGCCGCTAAGGGCGTGTATGAAAGCATCAAAGCTTCCATTGACAGTAAAGTGTACAATGCGTATTTAGATTAAGTACACCTTCCTCTTGATGGCGTACAAAAAACTCCTCCATTACTGATGGAGGAGTTTTTTTACGAAAATATAATCCTAGCTTATGAATTGCCAGTCTGATGGTCTCTGATTGATTATCTGCATTTGTCTGTATTTATGAGACCCCAACGAATTGTCAGTAGCCTGTCTCTGAATGTCATATTAGTTTTCAGTACTCACCATTTATAATAATACCTTCATAGAAAAAACTTTGAGATAGTTACAAATTAAATATCGTTATACGGATTTTTTTTAAGAATTTCTTCTATTTCTTCATCTTTTCTTTTTTGAAAATCTTGTCCAAACAATGAAAAAATTTCTTTTTCTTTTGCAAAGAGAGCTCGGCGAAAATCCTTTCCCTTTTCTCTGTTGGATATCGCAAAGTTCATTATGATATTAGTAGAAATTATCTCTACTGCATTCCATAAAACTTCTCTCTTTTCATCTGTAACAATATCACTTCTTATTTTCCCTTTTTCAGTAAAAAGAATATGGTATTCATTGTTCTTATTAAATATATATGTTCCTTCTACACTATTATCTGTTCCTTCAGCAAA
>JALELK010000043.1 GCA_022768745.1 Lachnospiraceae bacterium | reverse complement strand
TGAACAATGGCATCACACTCTCTGATATTTGCCAAAAACTGGTTTCCTAAACCTTCACCCTTGCTGGCTCCCTTTACCAAGCCTGCAATATCCACAAATTCAATCACCGCCGGTGTCACCTTTTTTGAGTGATACAAATCTCCCAACTTTTTCAATCGGTCATCCGGCACTGTAACGATACCCACATTTGGGTCAATGGTACAGAATGGATAGTTTGCTGATTCTGCTCCTGCCTTAGTCAGGGAATTAAACAAAGTAGACTTTCCCACATTTGGAAGTCCCACGATTCCTAATTTCATATTGCTCTCCTTGTGCCATTAGGGACGGATACCAATGGCCTCAATGTCTGTCCCTTTTGGTCTATGTATTTGCTTGCACACCTTTAATAAAATAGCACACTCTGGGACAAAAGTAAACTTGCCTTCCAACAGCCTCAATGTCTGTCCCTTTTGGTCTATGTATTGTTATCATTTTCAAAAAGAATCTTCATAAAGTCCCGTCTCCAATCAAGTACTCTGACAATTTTTACGGAATCACGTTCTATACGGTAAAACACGTAATTCTTCTTCACCACATAAATAAAGTAATCGTACGCAATTCCGTACTTATCAAACACTGGTTCTCCGGACTCTGGGAACAAGCCTAGCTGTTCTATAGAATCCATAATATCCTTCAATGCTTTCTTTTCGATTAATTCTCCAAATTCTATATCAAGGTATGACTTTATCCTCTGCAAATCCCTGACAGCCTCTGGTGTAAATTCAATCTTCATCATAAACCCAGAGCCTTTCTTGCATCATCCACAGATACCCAGCCTTGTTCTCTGGCCGATGCCTCCCCTTTTTCCAACGCACTAAAAAGATGCTTAACGGCGCGAAGTTCATCATACTCCTTCATATTAACGATTGCATAATCACCGCGTCCATTCTTAGTTAAATATACAGGGTTACCATAGCTAACCTCTCCCAAAACTGTGTTATAATTCCTAAGATCCGATACTGGTTTAATATTTGGCATACTATCCCTCCCAATATTTTACTTAAAATAATTCGTAATTCTTTATTCATATAATAATACTATAATAGACAAGAAGCAAGGACTTTATTCTTTTTCAGTTGTAGCACAATTTTGTGTCAGATAGGCTTCTACAAACCTCAAGGCTTTCTCCTTGATTCGGTCCAGATTAATCTTTGGGAATAACTACTCGAGTGAGTAAAAAGAAACGAGAGACTTCTCAGCCTCTCGTAATCAGCTTCATCATTCGGTCAATTTTTATTTTACCGTCCTGTCAGAACCGTCACAGGACTCATCAAATATGATAAAGAAGAGCATCTCTGCTCTTAACTACTTTATACGCACATATTGGCAAAATATCAATTCTTTTATCATTCTTTTCACTCAACTTCGTCATTCATTCTCGTTATGACTAAATTAAAACCACAAATGACCTAATTAAATCTCATTCAAAAAGATATCCCTATCAAAATCCCCTTTCTTGGTGACAAACGCCTTTTTCTCAAATCCCACAGACTTTACCACTGTCTGACTTGGGATGTTGTCCGGGTGTACCGTTGCAATGACTCTTTTGATTCCGATGCTTTTTCCGTAGTCCAGCAACTGCGCTGATAATTTTTTCATAATTCCCTGTCCCTGATAAGAGGGCTTAACCATAGCTCTTCCGTATTCTGCCAGGTCGCGGTCCTCTATCCCCAATATTTCTCTACTCTCACCGTATTCATATGCATTAAAAAACAGTGCCACAGCTCCGATTAATTCTTCGTCCTCAAAAGCCCCTAAAAAATATGTCCAATCCTCATCAAAGAAATGGGTCTTGGCTGTCTCCTCCATAGGAAGCCAGAATTTCTCATTTTTTAAGTTTGCCTCTACCTCCTGAATTAAGTTATCTAACTGTGCACTGTCTGTTTCTGTTAATTTGCGAATATACATTTTTCTCGTTATCTCCTTTGCATAATCCAGCTTTCCGCCATTTGACTACATCTATTCCCGGTGCTAAAATACTCCAAAAGTACTTCCAAGGAGATATTTTGACATATGAACATCTTATTTGCAATACTGATTACTTTTTTTTCAGGTATGGGTGCCGGACTTGGCACGGGATTCGCTGGAATGAGTGCCGCAGCCGTCATCAGTCCCATCCTGATTACCTTCTTAAACATTGATCCATATATGGCGGTGGGTATCGCCCTGTCTTCCGATGTGCTGGCTAGTGCCGTGTCCGCCTACACCTATCACAAAAACAAAAATCTGGATATCAAAAACGGACTTATCATGATGGTAAGCGTATTGGTTTTCACCGTGTTTGGCAGTTTTATTGCCCGGCTTGTCCCCTCCTCTACCATGGGTGGTTTCTCCGTATTTATGACCTTCCTGCTGGGTATTAAATTTATCGTTCGTCCGGTAATGACCACCAAGGAAGCTATGGCAAACGTTTCTCCTAAAAAACGTGCCATCCAGTCCCTGATTTGCGGAATGATTATCGGATTTATCTGCGGTTTTGTGGGTGCCGGCGGCGGAATGATGATGCTTCTCATCTTAACCAGTGTTCTGGGTTATGAGTTAAAAACCGCCGTGGGAACCAGCGTTTTTATTATGACCTTTACTGCCTTAACCGGTGCAGTCTCCCACTTTATGCTGGGCGGAATTCCTGACATCACCGTCTGGCTGCTATGCGTTGTTTTCACCCTTATCTGGGCGCGAATCGCTGCAGTCTTTGCAAATAAAGCGACCCCCAAGACCTTAAACCGGGCAACCGGAGTTGTACTGGTTTCTCTGGGGGTTGTTATTATGGGATTTTCACTGTTCCACTAGAACTCATCCATAAACTATTATTTTAATTTTCCATACACATCATCTTCTACAGCTTCCAGCCATTCATTGCTTCCTTCCTCTCCCGGAACCTCGATTGCAAGATGACTGAACCAGCTGTCCGGTGCAGCTCCGTGCCAATGTTTTACCTCCGGTGGAATATTGATGCAATCTCCCGGTTTCATCTCAACAGGGTCTTTACCCTCTTCCTGATAATAACCGCGACCGGCTACGCAGACCAGAATCTGCCCTCCACCCTGCTTTGCGTGGTGAATGTGCCAGTTATTTCTGCATCCCGGCTCAAAAGTTACATTAAAAATTCCCACCTGGCTGGTTGACACCGGGGCGAGATAACTTTGTCCAACAAAATACTTTGCAAAAGCATCGTTGGGCTCACCGATAGGGAACACCATTTCCTTTGCATGGGCTCTCATCGCCTCATCTTCATAAGGCAAATCGCCTTCCGCTACGTTCCATACCTCTTTTGCCAAATTGAACACTGCCCATCCTTTTGGCCATCCTGCATAAAAAGCCACGTGGGTGATAATGGCTGCAATCTCCTTTTGTGTCACGCCGTGTGCCTTGGCATTTTGTAAGTGAAATTTTAAAGATGAATCTGTGATGCCGGAAGCCATCAGAGCTACCACGGTAATGATACTTCTGGTTTTCACGTCGATATCCTGATTGTTCCAATTTTCTCCAAATAACACATCATCATTATAATGTGCAAACTCGGGAGCAAACTCTCCCAGTGCATTTCTTCCTGCTGTCTGTACGATTTTTTCCATTATAACCACACCTTCCTTTGTATGTTTTTATATTTTTCATATGGCACATCAACCGGATTTCCTTGTAATTTACATCCGGTTGACCTATAGTAAAATTATTGTAATACCTAAACCTTGCTTTAGGTCAATAGTCAATCGTGTTTGAAAGGATAAATCAATGTATACCATCGGACAAGTATCAGAGATGTTTCATCTCCCTATTTCAACTTTAAGATATTATGACAAAGAGGGGCTTTTCCCAAGTTTAGAGCGCCAGGGCAACATCCGTAAATTCAGCGACAAGGAACTGGATGAGCTCCGTATGATTGAGTGTCTGAAAAAATCCGGATTGGAAATCAAAGACATCAAACAGTTCTTCAAGTGGGTAGAGGCCGGTAGTTCCACCTACAAAAACCGCAAAGAAATGTTCAAGCTTCGCAAAGCTGCCGTGGAGAAAGAAATGAAATCTCTTGAAAAAAACCTTGCCATGCTGGAGTTTAAATGCTGGTACTACGACAAAGCTATGGCCGACGGCAACGAAGATGAAATCAACAAAATGATACCGGATAACCTTCCGGCGGACATCCAGAAATTATACGACATCTCCCACGACCATTAGGGACGGATACCTATGGCCCTAAGGTCTGTCCCTAGTGGTCCTAATATCCGTCCCCAATGGTACTAATATCTGGTCCTTATGAACTACTCGCCCCATATGGTTCCGCGCTTTCCGTTTTTGTACGGATATTCGCGTATTTTCATAACATAATCCAGATTGACCACCTGCTGATTATCCTTGTACTCCAGCACGATACCATTGTCGGTAACCTCTTTTACAATTCCGTCTGCTGTTCCATCCAACAATTTGACGTACACATCTTTTCCTATAAAACGTTCTGCTAATTCTCTCATAAAATTTCCTTCCTCTCCTTCCCTGTTTCTGATTCTATTTTTGACAAGAATTCTATTTGCTACATACCTTCGTCTTTTCTTCTTTGGCAAATAAATCAAAAGCAACGCAATGAATAACAAAAAATACACATACCACATATTTTCCATTTCAGCCTTCTCCTTTCTATATTCCCATCTATCCGGGACAGACCTTCGAACCATCCGGGACGGACCTTCGAACCACTAGGGACAGCCCCACGAGCCACTAGGGACAGACCCACGGGCCACTAGTATCCGTCCCTAATGGCTCATCTGTTGTACGAAGTGATCCACGAAGTGAGGATTCGAGCCATAGTAGAGATGAGGGAATCCCCACCAGTGGTTCTCCGCCACATGGCAACACTGCCAGCTTCTATGGGATGTGGGTTTTTCTGCCACACAGACAGACCCGTTATCTGTACTGTCATAGTAGTGAAACTCATGTCCTCGAATCCTCTCTCCCTCAGGCAAAAAATAAGGGATTTTTTCTTCCACTTCCACGTATCCGAACCGCACCAATTTTCCCCGATTGGAAACTGTGGCATCCATGGCACCTACCATAGGATAGCTACCATTTTCTGTCTCAATCTCTTCATGCAGATACATAAAGCCTCCACACTCTGCCAAAGATGGAATCCCATCCTGTATCGCCCTGCGAATCGACATACGCATTCCTCGGTTTTCACTCAGTTCCTTTGCATATAGCTCAGGATAACCGCCTCCCAACAAAATACCATCGATTTCTTCCGGCAAAGCCTTATCCTTTAAAGGAGAAAAAAACACCAGCTCCACGCCTTGCCTCTGAAACAACTTCAGATTTTCCTCGTAATAAAAGCAAAATGCATCATCCCTTGCCACCGCCAGACGCGGCTTCCGTTTTCCACCCTCCGACTTTTCGTTGGTAGCATATAAAGCTCTTGTTCGGCACTCCAGCTCCTCAGCCTCACCCGCTATCGTCTTTATCCGCTCCACATCCACGGTTTTTCTGAAATAGTCCCCCGCCAAAGTCAGCTGTTCCTTTATGGATGCGATTTCCTCCGGCATCTTAAGTCCCAAATGCCGACTCTCCAATGTTAAATCCTTGTGAGTTTCAAAATATCCCACCACCGGCAGGGAAAGTTCCTTTTCCACCAAGGGCTTTATGGTTTCAAAAAAGCTGCCTGAAATCCGGTTTAAAATCACACCTTTTACCAGCTTATCTCTGTCATAAGATAAAAATCCCGCAATGAGCGGAATCATAGAATATCCCATTCCGTGCACATCCACTACCAGAAGAATCGGCGTCTTTGTCACCTGTGCCAGATGATAGGCAGAGCCTTCTTTTTCTGTTCCGCCTAAGCCGTCATACAGTCCCATGACCCCTTCCATCACAACTATGTCCCGTTCTCCCAGATTTTCTGCCAACAGCTCTCTCGTCTGTTCTTCTCCTGTGAAAAAGGTATCCAGATTGGTGGCGGGAACTCCCAGAACTCTCCGGTGAAACATAGGGTCAATATAATCCGGACCGCACTTACAGCTTCCCACCTGAAGTCCGTCCTCTTTTAACACCTGCAAAAGTCCGCAGGTCAAAAGGGTTTTCCCGCTTCCGCTTTTGGGGGCGGCAAGCATCACTCTCGTTAATTTCATAAACCTTCCTCATTTCTCAAAAGTAAAAGAACAAATCCAAATAGGATTTTCTCCCTGCATCATCCTGTGACTTCCCACCTTTTTTGTTCTGGTGGTCTGAATCTGCACCAGCTCAAAATCCTTGACTCCAAACCAGCTTTCCACCTGTTTCATCTCTTCTAATGTCTCCAGACTTACAGCCGTAATCACCACCCGAAGCAAGCTTCCGGAAATCCCATCATAGAGAGTCTGCAAAATGGAAAACAGATTTCCCCCGCTACCGCCGATAAAAACGTGGGTCGGCACAGGCAGTCCCTCCAGTGCCTCCGGTGCTTCCCCCTGAATTACCTGTACGTTTTTTACACCGGATGCATCTATATTTTTCTGAATCAAATCCAGTGCCTCATCTTTTCTCTCAATGGCATACACTTTGATATCAGAAGAAAGCCCGGCAATTTCCAATGCCACAGAGCCAGTGCCGCTTCCGATGTCATACACCACAGAATCCTGCTGTAAGCCTAATTTGCCCACGCTGATATAGCGCACCTCTGCCTTTGTCATAGGCACCTGACCTCTGATAAACGAATCATCTCTTCGACCAAACATCATTTTTTGCTTTCCCCTTTCTCATCTGAAATACATAAGTTGCCACCGAAAGCCTTATTTTTTATAAAACAGCAATACAAGCCTCTCGGCAAATCCTCGCCTCTGTATACCACATCTCTCCTGACAAAATCGCCTCTACTATCATATACCCCTTGAACCGCATCGCAACCGCTCTCCTGCAAAAATTCATATTGGAATACCCTCTCATTCAAATAGGACAGCTGATATCCCACCCAAAGTTCACAGTCTTTCCTGTTCTGCAAAAAAAGTTCTTCTCCCAGAGCTTTTACATCTGCATCACCGGATAAAAGTACAAAGGTCTTTTCCTCTCTGACGATGGTTTCCATCAATCCATCCATCCACTGAGAGGTCTCCCCCTTGCCGTGAACACTGACTATCTTTGCATCCTCCCAACTTTCCTGCAAGGTGGATGCCAGATAAGAGATAGAGGAAATTCCCGGAAGCACTTCCACCTTTGCCTTCAACTCCCCTGACTCTATAGCCTCATACAGAGCCTGAACCATTTTTTTGCTTCCGCTGTAAAATCCGCTATCCCCGGAAAATAAAATCACCACAGATAGGTTTCTAGTCTGCTGCTTTTTCCACTGCATCAGATAAGGTAAAATATCCGTCGCCAGATAATAAGTCTTTTTTTCTATTGCCGGGGAATAAGGAGCAATCAGTCTGGAGGCTCCCAGCAAAATATCCGCCTCACAAATGGCAGCGTAAGCCTCCCTTGTCAGACTTTTCTCCTGTCCCATGCCACAGCCCACCAGCTTAATATCCATAGAAAAAGATAACTCCAACCGCCGACAGACTTCTCCCAGAGATATGCCTTGTGTCTCCTCCGGTGCACCAATGACATACACCGGAATTCCCAATTGTTTTGCCGCCTCTATCTTTTCCATAAAGCCGCCGTTTTTTCCGCTCTGCTTGGTCACCAGACAGCCAATGTCAAACTGACGCATCAATGCCACATTCATCTCCAGGGAAAATGGTCCCTGCATTGCCACAATCTGCTTTCCGCAAACTCCTGCCGCCTCACATAAACCAATGCTTTCCATTCCGGGAAGCACCCGAACCACCAGACGCTTTTTCACCTCTTCCTCCCTTGCAAAAACGGAGAGTTCCTTACTTCCTGTGGTGAGGAAAATATTGCCGGAACTCTTCTGTAATGCTTTTGCACAGGACTCGCTGTCTTTAAAATAAAAAATCTGCTCTCCTTCTACCTGTTGCAGTTCTCTGGCCAGACGCCATAACTCCACCCGGGTATTTTGAAGGGCTTTTTTGATGTTCTCCGTCACAACCTTGGCGTAAGGGTGGGTTGCATCCACCACCAAGTCAATCTGATTCTCCCGGACAAAGTCAGCAATTTCAGCCTCATTCATTCTTCCCTGAAGCACCTTGGCATAAGGGTTTTCTGTCAGCACCTGCACGCCGTAGTCCGTTGCCACAGAAATAAAATGCCGGATATGATTTTCACAGAGAACCTCCGACAATGCCCTTCCCTCTGTGGTTCCCGCAAAGATTAAAATCTTTCTCAATGGATTAGTCATCCTTTCTTTCAATATGGTAACCTCTTCTGGTCACCAGCTTATCTCCAATCACTTCCGTGGTGGCATTTCCGATAAATACCGTGGTAAACATATTGACTTCCCGGTTTCTCAGCTCCCCCAAAGTGCAAATGGTTGCCTTTGTGTCCTGTCTGCCGATATTTTCCACATAACCACAGGGACGTTCCGGCTCAATATAGCCAAGCAAAATGTCACAGGCTTTCTGCAGATAATCCCGTCTCTTGTGACTGGAGGGATTATAAATTGCCATGGCAAAATCTCCCTGCGCCGCCATAGCCAGCCGCTTTTCGATTTTCTCCCAAGGGGTCAGCAAATCTGAAAGGCTGATGACACAGAAATCATGAGTCAAGGGTGCCCCAAGAACCGCCGCCCCGCTGAGGGCTGCCGTAATCCCCGGAATCACAAACAGTTCACACGCCGGGTATTCTTTTCCCACCTGATACATCAGAGAAGCCATCCCATAAACTCCCGCATCTCCGCTGCAAATCATAGAGACAGTTTTTCCCTTTTGCGCCTCCTCAAAACACATACGACACCGCTGTTCCTCCTGTCGCATGGGAGTAGTCAAAAACTCTTTTTCTGAAAAACGCTCCCCCAATAAATCCAGATACACGTGGTATCCCACAATCACATCCGATGCCTCCAAAGCCCCTATAGCCTCTCCTGTCAGCATCTCTTCTTTTCCAGGGCCCATGCCCACAATAAAAATTTTATTCTTCATCTAAATGAATACTCCACTTTCTCTTTGCTACAGCAACGGTCACTCCGTTTTTTGCCAGTTTTTTTACCACCAATCTTCCGGTGCCCTCACAGGCCGCCATTGCCGATCTCTCACACACGTTTCCAACACCTACGGTTTCACTTACAAATGAGGATTCTGAAAATTCTCCCTGTACTTCCTTTAACTCCTCTGCCCCAAAGGTCACAAAGGGAATGCGGTACTTTTGGGAAAACTCTAATAATCCCTCCTCCGATTTTTTAAGGTCGATGGATGCCATTCTTCCCACCTGCTCCATCAGAATCTGAGCGGACGCTAAAGCTTCCCTTACTCCTGCCTCAATCTCTGTAAGAGTTTTTCCCTTTTTGCACCCGATGCCAAGCACATATTCCTTTGGCTCCAAAATCAAAATCGCCCGCTCCGGTAAAGTCTCTTTCGGTTTTGCAATGTAGACATCCGGCAGATACTCTGTGGGAACGGAGACTCTCACCGGTTTCTTTTCCAACACCTTCGCCGACACCGAAGCGATAGACGCCTTGTTTTTTATGGTCATTTCATTTTCCTTGGCAAACACATCTATAGCCAATTTGTCGTTGATGTCTGTGGCTGTAGTAATCACCGGTTCCCCTTTTATTCCCTTTGCAATTCTCTCTGCAATGGCATTGGCACCTCCTACATGTCCCGACAAAAGAGGAATGACATAGTTCCCCTTCTCATCCACTGAAAGTACCGGCTCATCGGTGAGCTTGTTGTCCACAAAGGGGGCAATGGCACGCACCGCAATCCCTGTGGCTCCCACAAATACAACCGTTCTGTGCTTTTCAAACTGCTCCCCTGTCCATTGCTGTAGGGGTACTTCCACATAACTGTCCTCCGGCATAAGTTTATTTCTTACGGATTTGCACTTTGAATAAATCTCCCATTCAAATTCCTTTATCTTCCGGCGCAACTGCCGGGAAAGGTCATATCCCCGGGAGGTAAAACTGATAACCGCTATTTTCATTCTCCCGCTCCCCTCTTTGCTTTTCGGAATTCTGTGGAAAAATCCTCTGCGTAAAGTCTGGATTTGTCATAGTCCTTTTGTGCCACCACATCTCCCACTAAAATAAGTGCGGTCTTTGTGATGTGATGTTCCTCTGCCACCTCCACTAAAGTATCCAGGCTACACACATAGGCCTCTTCCTCCGGCCAGGTTGCCTTGTAGACAATGGCCGCCGGGGTGTCCTTTTGATAACCTCCTGCAATCAGACGCTCCACCAGTTCTCCCAACATCCCGGTGCTCAAATAGATTGCCATAGTGGACTGATGGGCTGCAAAACTCTCAATGCTCTCCTTTTGTGGCACCTTGGTTTTACCCTCCATTCTGGTGATAATCAGGGATTGGGAAATTTCCGGCAAAGTAAACTCCAAGTTTAAGGAAGCCGCCGCTCCAAAACAGGCACTGACCCCGGGACAGGTGGCATACTCAATTCCTTTTTCATCCAGCGCATCCATCTGCTCCCGGATTGCCCCATAAATACTGGGGTCTCCCGTGTGAAGTCGCACCGTCATTTTGTTCTCTTTTTCCGCCTGAAACATCACCGCCAAAACTTCCTCTAAGGTCATGGTGGCGCTGTTATAAATCTCGCAATCTGCTTTGGCATAATCCAAAAGTCCTGGATTCACCAGAGAGCCGGCATAGATAAGCACATCCGCTTCCTGTAACAGCCTCATACCTCTTACCGTAATTAAATCTACTGCCCCTGTTCCTGCACCAACAAAGTTAACCATTTTTCCACTCCTTCACTTGCCTTTAACAAACCAAACTCATTGGAATATAAAATACACGCTATCTCCATTTTTCCACCGGATCTTTTGTTCAGATAAAACATCACCCGCTTCATCACTTCATCCATCACAGGCTCCACAAGATTTTCCTGTTTCAGGATACCAATGGCCTCCTCTGTGGTGAGACAATCCAGAATTTTTCCTGCCGTCTCTGCCGATGCACCACGCCTTATGGCCGCTCCACAGAGAAGCTCCATTCGACAATCCCCCTCTTTGGAATGGGTATTCATAATCCCACCGGAAACCTTTATCAGCTTTCCGATATGCCCTGTCAAAAGCATGCCCTCGAATCCCAGTTCCACCGTCATATCAATGGTGGCACCGATAAAATTACTGCATTTCACACTTCTGTCCAAATCGTAGCCATACTGCTGTTTCATAAAATCCAGTCCGTAATTTCCCGGAGACACCGCCACATAGGAATATCCCTGGGCTCGCCTTTGATTCAGTTCCACCCGGATGGTATCTAACAGAGCCTGCATACTCATAGGCTCCACAATGCCGCTGGTTCCAATAATGGAAATGCCCCCTTCAATTCCAAGCCTTGGATTGAAGGTCTGCTTTGCCACCTCTTCACCTGTGGGAGACCAAATACACACCTTTAAATGCCCTCGAAAATCTGCCGCTTCGCAGACCTCTTTCACTTCTTTTTTAATCATTTCCCTGGGCACGTGATTGATAGCTGCAGCTCCCACCGGCTGGTCCAGTCCCGGCTTTGTCACCCGACCGATGCCCACGCCGCCGTCTATATCAATCTGCACCGTATCTTTCTGCCTAAGATTTTCCTCTATCAAAGTCACTGTGGCATGGATGTACATTCCGGAAGTTACATCCGGGTCGTCCCCTCCATCCTTTTTCACTGCACAGCTCACCTCACCGGGGCCTCTTTTAATCTTTTCAATCTCAGTCCGATACAAAATTCCCTTAGGTGTCTCGATTTCAATCTGTTCTTTTTGTCCGCCGATGAGAAGCATATATGCGGCCGCCTTTGCCGCTGCGGCACTACAACTTCCCGTGGTAAATCCATACCTCATACTTTTTCCTCAACTAGCGCAACTGATACAAAAGTGCGTTGCATATGGCAGCCGCCACGTTGCTTCCGCCCTTTCGTCCCCGGTTGATAATACAGGGAACATCCCCGTCTACAAACAGTTCTTTTGCCCCTTCCACATTTACAAATCCCACCGGAACAGCTATCACGAAATCCGGTTTTCTTCCCCCTGCTTCCATGGTTTCATAAAGGGAAATCAAAGCTGTAGGGGCATTGCCAATGGCAAAAATCACCGGCTTTGGAATGGAAAGCGCCCGCTCCATACTCACGGTTGCTCTGGTCACTCCCCTTTTTTTTGCCTCTTCCGCTACTTCTTTGTCTGCCATAAAACAATGGGCTTCTCCACCTAGGGAAGCCAACACCTTTTTGTTTACCCCGGCTAAAGCCATATTTGTGTCTGTCACAATATCGGCACCGTTTTTTAATAACTCCTTGGCAATTTTTACCGCATCCTTGGAATAGTAAAGAGTCTTTGCATAGTCAAAATCCGCTGAGGTGTGAATCGCCCTTTTGGTAATCAGTTCCTCTTCCTCCGGCAAAACAATTCCCCGCTCTTTTAATTCTTCCGAAATAATAGCAAAACTTCTCTTTTCAATTTCCGCCGGTGCCACAAACTCAATTTCCTTATTCATCGTTTTTTTCCTTTTCTTCTATGATACAGGCAATCTCCTGTAAAAGCATCCTATTTTCTTCTGTTTTTTTTACAGCAATCCGATAGTAACCCCTTTTTAATCCCGGATAGTCACTGCAATCCCGAATCAAAATTCCCCGCTCCAGTAGTTTTTCATATAGCGGAAGGTCTGTTCTGATTAACAAAAAATTTGCATCCGAGTCCCAAACTTCTATTTCCAGTTGTTTCAGACCGATTGAAATTTTCCGTCTCTCGCTTTTTATATACGCTCTCACCTGTGTTAAAGAGTCCCACTTTTTAATACAGGCACTCCCCGCCCTCTGGGCAATAAGAGATACATTCCACTCCGGAAGCTGATAACTAATTTTTTTTATCCATTCCGCATCGCCACCCAAAAGATATCCCAGACGCACCCCCGGAATGGCAAAGGATTTGGTAAAAGCTCCCGCAATCAATAAGTGCTTCCACTTCCCATACTCCTTTTTCAAGGAATGTTCTTTGGGGGCATCGCTAAGCTCCATAAAACACTCATCCAACAACACATAAATCCCCAGTTCTTCACAGCGGTTTAAAATCTGAACCAGCAATCCGGCATCTATATATTTGCCTGTAGGATTATTCGGATTTGCCAGCACCAGCATTTCGATTTCCGGCGTGAGATCATCCAAAATTTCCTCATCCAAGGTAAATCCCTTTTCCGGTTTCATCGGATACCTACAAATCTCTGTCTCAGTCATTCGAGCCGCCCAGGTATATCCGGAAAATCCGGGAACCGGAAGCAAAATCTTCTTTGGATGCAAAGCGTGAAAAACGGCGGCAAATAATTCCGATGCTCCATTTCCCAGCAAAAGGCAATCCTCTCTCACCCCCAGAGTTTGAGCCAACTCCCGTCTGAGATTTTTAGACTCCACCTGAGGATAGCAGGACACATCCTGCAGCGCCTCTTCCATAGCCTGCCGCACCTCCGGCAACACTCCCAGCGGATTTACATTCACTGAAAAATCATATGCAATTTTCTCATCATATATATTGCCTCCGTGCATGGATTCTCCTTTCTCTTATTTCCTCTATATCGGTGTATAGGGAAACTTTCAGGGGGTGCTACCGCCGGGGTGGGACTGCTACTTTTTTAACAGTCATTCGTTGCAAGTGTCTCTAAAAAGCGAACTTTGTTTTCCTTTATAAAAACTGATTTTGCAAAGTTCGACAACCGCAGGATGATGTTCGTCTGCTGACAGATATGATTGCAGAGCAAATTAGAGATTCTTGGAGCTTGATAGTTTTCAGGTACGAGGGTACATGGACGTACCCGAGAGGCATAACCGCACCCGGATGGTGCGTTTATGCCGGTACCGTAACTACTTTTTAATGTATTATATCAAGCTCTTAGAATCTCTTATGAAGTGGGTGCTTAAATATCTGCCACAGACGGACACATCCTTAGCGGCAGTCGAAGCTGTGCAAAAACAGTTTAACAACAAACAAAGTCCGCTTTAAGAGACACTACAATCTCATTCTAATGTTAAAAAAGTAGCAGTCCCACCCCGGTGGTAGCACCCACTGAAAGTTTCCCCTACACCTAACACCGAGATGAAATGAGTGTTATTACGGCCAGGATGCCAACGGATAACACCAACATACATAAAAATGCGCTGATGTAGAGTAGCTTGTTCACCCGGCAGATGTCCTGGGCTTCCACCGGGCGAAGGTCATCTCCGATGTAAGGTTTTTTCACGATTTTGCCAAAGTAAGAGGCATCCCCCGCCAGCTGTATGCCCAAGGCTCCGGCGCAGGCACTCTCAGTCTGGGCAGAATTTGGGCTGGCGTGCAAAAACCGGTCCCTTCTGTGAATCCTCCAGGCTCTTTTCCCGTCAAACTCTTTTCCACCTAGGAAGGCTGCCAATATCATAAAAAGGGCACTGATTCTGGATGGTAAAAAGTTAACCACATCATCCAGCTTTGCCGCACTTCTTCCAAAGAAAAGATACCGGTCATTTTTGTATCCCACCATAGAATCCATAGTATTTACCGTTTTATATAAAAATCCTAAGACCGGACCACCGATTGCCGTATAAATCATGGGAGCAATCACACCATCTGAGGCATTTTCCGCCACGGTTTCTATGGTCGCTTTTGTCAACCCTGTCTCATCCAAAACTTCCGTATCTCTTCCCACAATCATGGATACGGCGGTTCTCGTTCCCGGCAAATCCTCCGCTTGCAGATACCGATAAACCTTCATACTCTCCTTTTTCAAACATTTGGTGGCCAGAATCTGATAGGTCATAATCAGTTCCACCGCCATCCCCAGATAAGAGGATATCCTATAACTAAAAAATAAAAGGAAAAAGCTAACGCATCCCACCACCAAGAGACAAAGCACCACCATAGCAGTTCCCCGTCTTCTTGCGGTCTTTCCTTCCAATGTATTCCAATGTTTTTCAAAAGCGCCTATCATCCTGCCAATCCAGCGAATGGGATGGGGGAGCCAATAGGGATCTCCCAATACCAAATCCAAAAGGAAGCCACCCACAAAGGCTACCAAATGAAATCTCAACATCTCTTAACTCCTGTCCATATTCCAGGAAAGTAACCTCTGTCCCTGAAACACCAGACACAAAGACTCTCCGTTTTTTATCTGAAAATCAAAGTAGTCCTCTCCGGTCAGCCGGTTCATAATCGCCATCACATTGCCGCCGTGAACCACTGCCACTGCTTTGATTTCTGTTTTCTTCTTCTTTTCTGCCTCTTCCTTTGCGTATTCCAACGCTTTCCATAACCCCTGCATGGAACGCTCTATGAAAACCTCTCTGCTCTCCCCCTCCGGGAAAGGCAAGGTTCCGCCGCTTTCTATCCACTTCTGATAGTCTGCATTACCGGAGAGTTCTTGATAATTTTTTCCCTCAAAGGAACCAAAATCCATTTCTCTCCACTCCTCCACAATCTCAGGTGAGTATTCCGGGAACAAAATTTCTGCTGTCTGCCGGCATCTGAGCATTGGACCGGACAGAAACAAATCCACATCCTCAAAATCCTGCGATTTCTCCCCTAATCGTCCAAGCCTTTTTTCCTGTAACTGTCGGATTCCTTTTTCACTCAAAGGCTCCTCCGTCCGTCCCAGATATCTATGCTCTTCATTGGATAAGGTGAATCCGTGACGTATCAGATGCAGTTCTACTTGATTTTCTGTCCGATTTTGCATAATACCCTTATCACCTCATCCGCCTGTTGTGCCAATTCCACCTGCAAGGCTCCCACATCGTCACGCCACTGTCTGTCCTCTTTTGTCATAGGGACAATTCCATTTCCCACTTCCTCGGTAATCAAAATCAGATTCCGGTAGGCACTTATGGTTTCCTCCAAAAGTTTTCCGGCTTCCTCTCTTTTTTCCAACGATAAAAACCACTGGTTCAGGCGGTTGACCACCACCACCTCTTCTGTGGCATCCTTTCGCTTCGGTGGCAGGCAAGCCTCATGTATATTTTTTTCTTCCACCGAAAAATGCTCCCTGACATAATCCAGTTTTCCCTGGGCATAACCCCCGATAATCAGTTTCATAAATTCCTCTCTATCCAACCAAGTGATTGCACACCGCCAGCGCCACTAACATCACACACTCTGACATAGCCACGAAATATCCGGCGGTATCTCCTGTAATTCCGCCAAATTCCTTTTTGCTCTTAAAATAGTAATACACAAACGTTAGTACCTGGGACACCACAGCCACCGTACCAAAAACAGGTTGTTTCCAAATCATCAATAGAACGCACAGTACCAGTTCCACATAAAGAGTAAAACAGATTCCGCCTTTTTTCTCACCGGAAACACTGTCCGAAAAACTGTGCAACATTCCGTCCTTTTTTGCCCCCGGGAATTTTAAGACACCGATTCCGCTAAGAGCTCGGGCCAGGAAAAATCCCATTCCACATATAGGAACCAGACCATAAGTAATCTCTGAAAAAGCCGCCGTATAAATCAGTCCATAAAGCACCAGCATCAAAACTGCAAAGGCTCCAATATGGGGATCCTTTAAAATCTTAAGTTTTTCCTCTCTGCACTTATAGGAATGCATAGCATCCATAGTGTCCATAAATCCATCCATATGAAAGCCACCGGTCACCAGCAAGGGAATCGCCACCCCCACCAGCACATAACAAAGATTTCCTATGGAATAGTTTTCTGCCACCAGACTCCACAGGTAAAGAAGAAGCCCTATCACGCCTCCCACCCAGGGGAAAAAAATCAATTGATACTGCATATCCTCCTTTTCCCATGGTACATTTGGCATAGGAATTTTAGAGTAAAGAGAAAATGCAATTAAAAAACCTTTGAATACTCTCATCTCTTTTCTTCTCCTTTCAAGGGAACGGGAATTCCTGCCACCACTTCTGTCACCTTATCCGCCATTTGTATCAATCCCGCGTTGACTCCCGCCAGTCCGTCCATATATCTCTTGGTCTCCTCATCATAGGCTCCCCCGTCTTCAAACACGTTGTTGGTAACCACTATCAAGGGCTCACAGAACGTTTTTAACTGCCGGATGCCTTTTAAAATTTTCTCAGGGTCAAAGTCATTTTTTCCATCAAACATCTCATTTGCCACCAGATTGGAGATGCACTCCACCAAAGTAGCACCTTTCCCTGGGGTCATTTTGCCAATGGCTTTTTCAATCTCCGTCTCCTGCTCTATGGTGATAAATCCCAAGTTTTTCCGCTGTTCTCTGTGCTTTCTCACCCGGCTTTTTCCCTCATCACCATAAACCTTCATGGTCGCAATATAATAGCGGGGCAATCCCTCTTTTGCATTTTGTTCCAGTTGTTTTTCTGCGTACCGGGACTTTCCGCTGCCGCTTCCGCCGATAATCACTTCCATCATTCAAACCTCTGATATGTTTCCACCTGCATTTTTTCAAAGGAGGTGCCATCTTCGTATAATGCCATTGCCGTGTCCAAAAGGGAGAAAAACATCACAGCACCTGTGCCCTCGCCTAATGCCAGGTCTCCTCGAATCACCGGTTCCATGCCTAACTTTTCTAAAATCCTGCTGGCCACCTTTTCCTTGCTCACATGGGTCGGAATTAAAAAGTCCAAGGTTTCCGGCAACATCTCATAAGTCACCAAGGCTGCCACCACGCTTAAAATCCCATCCAAAACAATGGGGATGTGATAGTAGGCTCCACCTAAAATAATCCCCACCATTCCTGCCAAATCCAAACCACCTACCGTCTGTAAAATCTGAAAAGGCGTAGCCTCATACAAATCATAGGTATCAATTGCTTCTTGGATAACTCTCTCCTTTTTCTGCAAGCCCTCATCACTTAAACCGGCACCTTTTCCCACCAGCTGTACTGCCGGAAGTTTCAGACAGGACGCTGCCACTGCCGTTGCGGTGGTGGTGTTTCCGATTCCCATCTCTCCCATGGCCACCAAGGAAAAACCCTGATCCTTACACCGTTTCACCAGAGAAATTCCTACATCCATTGCCTGATAAACTTCCTCTTCCGACATCGCCGGCTCTGTGGCAAAGTTCCTGGTTCCGGGGGCAATTTTAAAGTTTTCTACTCCGGGGATTTCTTCTTCTGAGGCGATTCCGATATCGATAGGGAAAACTCTTGTGCCATTTACCTCCGCCATCTTTCCCACCGAGGATTTTTTCTGCCCCATGGATTTACATACTGCTAAAGTCACTTCCTGTCCGCATTGACTGATGCCCTCGGCCACCACGCCGTTATCAGCGCACATCACCAGCACTGCCCGTCTTTTCCAGTTAAAATCTGCATCTTCTAAAATCGCACCCATTCTGGCTGTGAGTTCTTCAAATTTTCCAAGACTGTCCAAAGGCTTTGCCAGACTATCCCACCGGCGTCTGACCTTTTCTCCTGCCTTTTTATCTATGGGACGAATGGTTCTCTTTTTCTGTAAAAGCTGATAGGATATATAATTTTCAGTTTTCATCCCGGTACTCATAGTTCGCCTCCCGAAGCATACCATAAATGGCATCCATATCCAGATACTGCCGTAGCGTCTCCGCCAATTTATCGTACTCTGCTTCCTTGATGGTATCGTAGTCCAACCCCTTGGTGAAAGACAAGGTTATCCCCTTCTTTTTTGCCAATGCTAAAACCACGTTTTCTGCAATTTCTCCCTTGTCAAAAATACCGTGTACATAGGTTCCATAGACATTTTCCTGTTGCATCACCGCAGGAAGTTTTCCTGTGTTCGACGACTCACAATCTGATGGCTTCTTACTCTGATTACATTCTTGGGATGCTCCCATATGTATCTCATATCCCTGATAGGTAAGTCCTGATAAATCAGAAAAAATTCCCTGCAAGGAAGGAATCTCCCCCCTCACCTGCTTTCGCACCTTTTGTTCCTGCAAAATAGTTGTAACCGGAAGCAGACCTAAGCCGGGGATTTCTCCCCCTTCTTCTTGATTCTCCGGGTCTAAAACCTTTTCTCCCAACATCTGGTAACCTCCGCAGATACCAAACACCGGGGTATCCGACAATCTCTCGAAAATTGCCTGTTCCATGCCGCTCTCTCTGAGCCAACGCAAATCCCCCAGGGTATTTTTACTGCCGGGAAGTATAATCAAATCCGGATATTCCAAATCTTTTGGACTGCTGACATAGCGCACTCCCACCTCTGAAAACTGTTCAAAGACATTAAAGTCCGTAAAATTGGAAATTCTGGGATAGCGAATTACTGCCATATCAATAGGCTTTTTCCCCTTGGAGTGAAAACGCTCTGAGAGGCTGTCCTCATCCTCCAATTGGAGTTCCATAAAGGGAACCACTCCCACCACCGGGATTTTTCCCTTTTCATAAAGCATCTCTATCCCTGGGTCTAAGATACTTTTATCCCCACGGAATTTATTGATGATAAGTCCCTGCACCCGCTGGAATTCATCCGGTTCCAAAAGCATCAGCGTCCCTAAAAGCTGGGCGAACACGCCCCCTCTGTCAATGTCTCCCACCAGAAGAACCGGAGCATCCACCATTTTTGCCATCCCCATATTGACAATATCGTTTTCTTTCAGATTGATTTCCGCCGGGCTTCCTGCCCCCTCAATCACAATAATATCCGCTTTTTCCTCTAACAAATGAAAGGCCTTTAAAATGTCCGGTATCAGTTTCTTTTTGTAGGCAAAATAATCCCTTGCCTTCATATCCCCTAACACCTCACCATTGACAATCACCTGAGAGCCGGTGTGGTTTGTTGGCTTCAACAAAATGGGATTCATACTCACTTCCGGTTTGATGCCTGCCGCTTCTGCCTGCATAACCTGAGCTCTTCCCATCTCTAATCCATCCTCTGTCACAAAGGAATTCAGTGCCATATTCTGGGATTTAAAGGGTGCCACCCGATATCCGTCCTGTTTAAAAATCCGACAGAGTCCTGCCACCAGCAGGCTTTTCCCTGCATTGGACATGGTTCCCTGCACCATCAGTACTTTTGCCATACCAAACCTTTCTGTTCTCTTAACTTGCCCTGGGTTCTTGCGTAATCAATTAACTCGTTTATCTTTTCGTTGCCGCTACCTGTGTATAATTCACAGAGAAGTACCTCTTCGCATTCATCGACTAACGCCCTGGCACGCTCTATGCTCTCCTGTGAAATCTTCTCAAAGGGCCGGGTCAGTACCACCTCATTGGCAAGGCTTTTTGCCACCTGATAATCCACGTCTGTCACAGACAATATCCCGGCATAAAATCCGATTCCCTCCCGCTGTAGTTTGCGATATATGGGAATTCCGCTTCCTCCATTGGATATGACAAATACCGTAGCCTCTGCGTTAGCCCTTGGCATTTCCACACTTCCAAAGGACAGGTTATACACCTCCCCAGAAATGCCATAAAGTTTTTTTATGGTTTCCCTCTCAAAAATCTCCTCCGGTGTTCCAAATCCCATAATCTCATTTTCTCTGACACATAAAATCTTGTCTGAGATTTTTTGCGCCAAATCTATCTCATGAAGAGTCATCAAAATGGTCATATTTTTTTCTGCCACCATTTTTCGCAAAAGGGACAACAACTGCACCTTATAATGAATATCCAAAAAAGAAGTAGGTTCATCCAAAACCAAAACTTCCGGTTCCTGACAAATGGCTCTCGCCAAAAGAACTCTCTGCTTTTGTCCGTCACTTAAGGTCTCATACTCCCGTTTTGCCAGATTGGAAATTCCCACCAATTCCATGGCCTGCCAAATCTTGTTTTCGTCCTCTGTCCGAAGAACGCCCAACCGGTTGGTATAAGGGTATCGCCCCATAGCCACCACGTCAAAAACCTGCATCAATTCCGGAGAAATCCGCTCGGTAAGCACCACTGCCATCCGTCCGGAAAGTTCCCGATAGGACATCTTTTCCATGGCATCTTTTCCGATATAAACACTTCCTCCCAGAGGTTGCAACTGCTTTGCCACGCTTTTTAAAATAGTGGATTTTCCCGCACCGTTGGGACCGATTAAGGTGACAATTTCTCCCGGGGCTATGCTTACGGAAATATTTGAAATCAGGGGCTTCTTGTGATATCCCACCGACAACTCTTTTGTCTCAAAACGGTACTCCATTAGTTCGCCCTCCCACTTCTTCTCAGCAACAAAACAATCACCACCGGAGCTCCAAAGAATGCCGTCACCGTGCTGATATTTAACTCTGTAGGGGCAAACATAGTCCGGGCAATCAAATCACAAAACATACAAAAGACTCCGCCCCCTAAAAAAGTAGCGGGAATCACCACCAACGGACGGGAAGTGTTTAACCCTCTTTTTACCAGATGGGGAACCGCAATACCCACAAAGGAGATAGGACCTGCAAAGGCAGTCACACAGGCAGAAAGCAGGCTGGATAAAAGAATCAAAGCCACACGGAAAATCTTTACATTGACTCCCATACTCTTGGCATAGGACTCTCCCAGCTGATAGGCTCCGATAGGTTTTGACAAAAGGAACGTAATCACAAAAATCACGCCTACCATCACTGCAGCCACCAGGCAATTTCCCCAGTCCATTCCGGAAAAACTTCCCAGAGACCAGCCGTGTAAATTCACAATGTCCGCATCCTCCGCAAAAGTAACCACAAAATCCGTAATAGCCGAACAGATATAACTAATCATAATTCCGCCGATTAAAAGCACTGACATATTGTGGATTCTTTTGGAAAGATACAAAACAAAGGTTACGGCAATCAAAGAACCTGCAAAGGCTGCCACAATCAATATCCCTGAGGACGCGTATCCATAATTGCGCATAAACACAATCATAGTCAGTGCTACTGTCATCTTGGCTCCCGAGGAAATACCTAGGATGTAGGGGCCAGCAATGGGATTGTTGAAATAGGTCTGTAGCAAAAAACCGGACAGAGAAAGTGCACCGCCCAAAATCGCCGCCATCACCATTCTGGGAAGACGAATCTGCCAGATAATTCTTCCGGCTACGGACTCCGTCTCCCTGCCAAAAATAATTTTTCCAATCTCCTTCAGGGAAATCGGCACCGACCCGATGTTAATATTTAACACCACCATCAACACCATAAGAAAAATCATAATGGCGAATACCATACCATATCTAATTTTGTTTTCCTGTCTCGTCTCTCTCTTCATATTGTTCCTTTAATGCACCCGATATAAAAAGGTGAGTTTTTCTGCCTTCTCATTGGTGAGCATTTCATTGATATCGGCACAAATTCCCGCTATCTGGTTGGTTGCCTGATACAAATACTTATCTGTGCAAAAAACATTTCCCTCTTTCACAGCCTTAAAATCTGCAAATAAAGCGTTTTTATTTAAAAGGTCATCCACCGACTGTAGAGGGTTATCAATAGAGCCGTTGTATATGATATAATCTGCATCCTTAGCTGTGGCATAAAATTCTTCCATAGTCATATTTACACTGGAGGATGCTTTTCCGTCTTCTCCCAGATTGTCAAAAATGTAAGTTCCACCTGCCAGTGTAATCATTTTTGGCAGATAATCCGAGGTCTTCCGGGTGACAATCACTCCCGCCTGATTGCAGTAGAAAAAGGCTACTGTCTTCTTTGTGCTCTCCTCAGATTTTAACTGCTCCACCGTTTTTTTCTGCTGATTGAAAAAGTCCTCTGCCTCCTGTTGCTTGCCCAGAAGTTCTCCGTACACTTTGACCCATTCCACTCTTCCCAGAGGATGCTCCTCATAGCTGGAATAGTCCACAAAAACAGGGATTCCCACTTCCTCCAGTTTTTCCTTTACCTCCGGGGCGTGGAGAATCATAGTGGATTCCACCGCCAGAGAACATTTCTTATCCACCAGCAGTTCGTAGTCCGGCTGGGAATACTTTCCCGCAAAAGAAATCTTTCCCTGCTGCATTTTTTCTTTCATATGTTCCACATACCATCCATCTGCTTCCGCACAGGATGCGCCGATGGCATCAATCCCATCTATGGAATCAAACAGAGAGGCCGTGGCTGTTGCCGCCATATAAATTTGATTTAGGGGTTGCTGTAACACCACAATATCTGAAGTCAAATCCTTTGGCACGTTTTTCCCTTTTGGAACCACCAGATACTTACTTCCACTTTCCTCTGTAATCAGAGAATATCCCCCATCATAGCGGTAAATCTGAAAACCTGTAGCATAATCCAACTTCACCTGCTGGTCAAAGCTTAACCCGGAAATCATCGGGGCATCTTTTTCCTGAGTTTTTCGGCTCTCATCCCCACTGTGAGAACCACATCCGGTAAAAAGGCCCAGCACTAATATGAAACTTAAAAAAACACTGAAAAATTTCTTATAAATTCGCATCCAATCAATCCTGCTTCTGATAGCACGATAAGGAATCCCCCAAAAGAGATTCCTTACTGCTACATTTCTTTGCTATTAAACGACTCTTATTTCCTTTATCTTACAAAAATAATATTACACTGCTGTGTCTTCAGCCACCTTAGAATAAATGTCTCTATTCCAATTGTAGACTGTAAAGAAATGTCGGTACTTAATGAGCATATGTGCGAATTTAGTACCGTTACGTTTCGTCCCAAGCGAGAGCGTGTCTACAATGGAATATGAACATTTATTCGGATGTGGCGTCACTAGAAGCAATTATTTAATTGTATCTGACTCAAAATGTAAGGTATAAGAGATTTCGTGAGGCTCGCTCATTGCTGTGGTGTCTGCTACCACTGGCATCTCGTAATCGAATCCGGTCACCGGAATTTCAAAGGTAGAGTTGCCGTCCTTGGCGATGTTCAAATATTTCTGACCTTCCACCAACATGTAGTCGTAGTTTGGACTGCTCCAGACGATGGTTGCCACAGCGTTTCCATCTTTTACCTCAAGCTTGGCAGGGGACTCCACACTGGCTCTGCCGGAACCACCGGATAATTTTACTTCCACTGTGTAAGTACCATTCTCTAAATTTAAGGAACCGCAACTTACAATATTAGGGTCTGTATAGGCTCCTGCCGGAAGAGAATCTGCTCTAAACAGCAGGGTTCTGTCATACCATTTTTCCTTCTTTGCGCTGAATGCAGTACAGGCAATTCCCTTATTCAATGCCTCTACCGGTACAGTAAAGGTATGGGCACCTTCTGCATTTTCTACAGGAGAAATATAATCACTTTCCTTTGCATCCACAGCCTCTTCACCGGTTCCCATATAGATATACTTGTATCCGGTTCCGCCCATAGTCATTACTGCAGTCATTTCCCCGTCTTTTACAGTGAGCTTACAGTCCACAATCTTAAACATTGAAGAGCTGGAATCCACGGTGATGGTGTATTCCCCATCGGCAACATCCTTGCCTTCGATAGGTTCCATTCCTTCTTCCACCACATCGGTGACTGTGGACATTTCCTCTTTGGATGCCACCTTGTCGCTGACATCTTTTTTCTCTGTCTGTGTCTTCTGTTCTTCCTGTTTGGCATCGCCACAGGCAGTAAAACTGCCTACAGCGAAAACAGTTGCCAAAAGCAGGGCTAAAAATTTCTTTTTCATTGCTATCTTCCTTACTTTTAATTATTGTAATGTATCCATTGCAGCCTTTGCATGCTCTACATAAATCTGCTGAATGTCTTCCATTTCACCTAAGCCCTTTAAGATACACTTAACTTCGTATCCCTCTTTTTCAAAAGTAGACTTCCATGTATCGTCATCGTCTCCGGCCATATCGTTGTTTGCGTGGTCACCAGCAACAACCATAAGTGGCTCAAGAACAACCTTCTTGTAATTGCCTTCTTTAACCATAGCTACCACATCATCCAAACTTGGTGTTGCCTCTACAGTTCCAACATAGTAGTTATTATATCCCAAATCCTTTAAAGTCTGCTGCATCTGTGCATAGACTTTATTGGAATCAGCCTCTGTACCATGTCCCATAAAGCAGATGGCAGTCTCACCATCATCATACTCTGCAGTTGCTGCAACAATTGCCTTTGCCACACGCTCAAAATCCTCATCTGATGTCAAAAGAGGCTGACCTAAAACAATCTTGTCGAAGGAATCTGAATACTCAGCCAACTCATTCTGTAAGTCTGTGTATTCCAAGCCATTCATAAGGTGTGTAGGCTGTACAACCAAAGTCTTTACTCCGTTATCAACTGCACGGTCAAGAGCTTCCTTTACATTGTCAATATCTTCACCATCACGTTTCATCACATGGTCAATAATAATCTGACTGGTAAATCCACGACGAACACTGTACTCAGGGAATGCATTAATCATAGCCTTTTCAATTCCCCCGATGGTGTTCACACGGTTATCATTAAAACTTGTTCCAAAGCTTACCACCAAAAGCTCTGACTCACCGATTTCATCCTGATTCAAAGGATCATCCTTGGACGCATCTCCGGTGGTGTAATCCTCATCGTCATCCTCCTGTGCCGATTCCTCTGTCTTAGTGTTTGCTTCCTTTGTGTCTGATTTCTTGTTTTCAGCCTTTCCACAGCCGAATGCAAAAATCATAGTTCCTGCCAACAACAATGCCAATAATTTCTTTTTCATTTTTTCTTCTTCCTTTCATTTTTTGGCACAAAAAAAACCTCTGATTTTTCAGAGGCACAAAAATGAAACACTCATATGTATGAATGCTTTCACCCGGTACGACCAATGCCTCGTGGCCT
>JALELK010000007.1 GCA_022768745.1 Lachnospiraceae bacterium | reverse complement strand
GCTCCCTGCAGTGCATCCTCCACTGTGGCAACTTCCTTTTCAGGGTCAACATACTCCTGTGCCAAAGTCTCCAAAGGCACGGAAAGTTCCTGGGCAAAAATCTGCTCAGCCAAAGGTGCCAATCCCTTTTCTTTTGCAATGGTAGCTCTGGTGCGACGCTTTGGTCGATATGGGCGATACAAATCCTCAACCACCACAAGGGTTTCCGCAGCTAAAATCTGTGTCTTCAACTCCTCTGTCAAAAGTCCCTGTTCCTCAATGGTTGCAAGAACCGACTGTTTCTTTTCTTCCAGATTGCGCAGATAGTTCAAACGGTCAAAAAGATTCCGGAGCACCTCATCATTCAGCGCTCCGGTAGCTTCCTTTCGATATCTGGCAATAAACGGAATCGTGTTGCCCTCGTCAATGAGCTTGACTGCGGCTTCTGCCTGATTGGGACGAATCCCTAACTCAGCGGCAAGTGTCTTTATGATATCCATTCATTCCTCTCCATTCTATATATTTGTAAACAGGATGTCCTGTTTTTCCTAAATTGAAAAATCCATCTTTCCTCCGATTAGCTTTGCGCCATCTAAGGATTTTTGATTTCGTCCGTAGGGGTTACTCTCATTATAGCGAATTGTGGTACTGGTGGTTCCTCCGGAAACATAAGTCCTACCACACTCCGGACACACCGATGTATGAATAGACACGCTGGCATTCACCACCTGTCCATTTCCCTGGGCTGCCTTTTTATAAGCATTGGACACATGCTCTCCCTCATGGGCCCGCACTGTCCCCATAGCTGCCTCCGGCGAAATATGAGCCGCCGACTTAAAGGAAACATTTTCATCGGAACCATCGATATACTTTCTCTCCTTACAGGTCTGGCACTCTGCCGGACTGGACTTATACCCCGGCTTTACCTCAGCAGAGGCATCACTCACGCCGCCTACCGGTACACCACCGGTAGCATTGGATAAAGCATCCGATGTGACGCCAGTAACACCGGCTCCCATAGTCATCCCCACTTGATATGCAGTTGTAGCCACGCTTCCAATACGTCCAATCTGCAAGCTGCTACCTCCTATGGCATTTGCCCGTTCAACTCACACAATATCTACAAGTACTACCTTACGGTATCTACATTATACTATCAATCCCGGACCTTTGCCACCTCTTTTCAAATGTTTTTTCCCGTGGTATGCTAGAGCAAAACGTTTACGAACTTATTTCTGAAAGGTGGTCTCACAGTGATTTCATATCTTTTACAACGAGAATGTATGCTTCATGCCATTACCGGCTGGTACTGTCCCGGCTGTGGCGGAACTAGAGCCCTATACTTTTTTGTCACCGGGCACTGGGTGAAATCCTTTGTGTATCACCCTCTGGTACTCTACACCTTCATAGCTCTGTGTTATATCACAATCCGCTTTATCTACAGCATAATTTCAAAGCGCACCTATCGCCCTTCTCCTATGTGGCTCTGGGGTGCACTCATCCTCTTGACTGCGAATTTCATCATCAAAAATATTCTTCTCATAGGCTTTCACATCGACCTTCTGACTGCCCGCCTTCCCCTTTAACGTTATCAACTGCTTTCCGGGATTTTTGGGCGTCTGGCTGGTCCGGGGCTTCCGAGGGGCGCTACCGCCGGGGTGGGACTGCTACTTTTTTAACATTAGAATGAGTTTGTAGTGTCTCTTAAAGCGGACTTTGTTTGTTGTTAAACTGTCTTTGCACAGCTTCGACTGCCGCTAAGGCTGTGTCCGTCTGTGGCAGATATTTAAGCACCCACTTCATAAGAGATTCTAAGAGCTTGATATGATACATTAAAAAGTAGTTACGGTACCGGCATAAACGCACCATCCGGGTGCGGTTATGCCTCTCGGGTACGTCCATGTACCCTCGTACCTGAAAACTATCAAGCTCCAAGAATCTCTAATTTGTTCTGCAATCATATCTGTCAGCAGACGAACATCATCCTGCGGTTGTCGAACTTTGCAAAAAAAGTTTTTATAAAGAAAAACAAAGTTCGCTTTTTAGAGACACTTGAAACGAATGACTGTTAAAAAAGTAGCAGTCCCACCCCGGCGGTAGCGCCCCTCGGAAGTCCCCGAACCAGCCAGACGCCCAAAAATTCCAGAAAGCAGTTATAAAATCAAACACAAAAAAGGGCAGTCCCACGATGAGAACTGCCCTAAAATTTTTTGATGATGAAATTATTCTTCGTCGTCCTGGCGAGCCCAGCCGAAAGCGTACTTCACTGCCTTATTCCAACCCTTACGCTTGGTTGCTCTCTCCTCTTCGTCGATGGATGGGATGAATACACGGTCATACTGAACATTCTTCATAACCTCTTCTTTGTTTTCCCAGTAGCCTACTGCAAGACCTGCAAGATATGCTGCTCCAAGAGCGGTAGACTCTACACAAGCCGGACGGTTTACCGGTTTGTCCAGCATATCTGCCTGGAACTGCATCAGGAAATCGTTAGCACTGGCGCCACCATCTACATTTAATGTACGAAGATCCGTGTCTGCATCTGCCTTCATAGCGTCGATAACATCACACACCTGATAAGCAATGGACTCCAATGTGGCACGAATGATGTGATTCTTGTTAGTTCCACGGGTGATGCCCACAATGGTACCTCTCGCATACTGATCCCAGTGAGGTGCTCCCAAACCTGTGAAAGCGGGAACCACATAGGTACCATGGGTACCTTTGGCTTTCTTTGCCATATACTCAGAATCCTCAGCGGAGTCAATCAATTTCATTCCGTCACGCAACCACTGGATGGCTGCTCCTGCAACGAAGATAGAACCTTCCAATGCATAGCTGACTTTTCCATCCAATCCCCATGCAATGGTGGTAACCAATCCGTTTTTAGAAAATACCGGCTTTTCACCTGTGTTCATCAACAGGAAACATCCGGTTCCATATGTATTCTTTGCTTCACCCTCTGTGAAACAGGTCTGTCCAAACAATGCAGCCTGCTGATCTCCTGCCGCTCCGGCGATTGGAATCTCAGCACCGAAGAAGCTGGCATCTGCCATACCGTAAACACAGCTTGATGGCTTTGGTTCCGGCAACATAGACTTTGGAATATCCAACTCTGCTAAAATGTCATCGTCCCACTGTAAAGTGTTAATGTTAAACAACATAGTACGGGATGCATTGGAGTAGTCGGTAACATGAACCTTTCCCTTTGTCAGTTTCCAGATTAACCATGTCTCCACAGTTCCAAACAAAAGATCCCCTGCTTCTGCTTTTTCTCTGGCTCCTTCTACATTGTCCAGTATCCATTTGATTTTGGTAGCTGAGAAGTATGCATCGATACGAAGTCCTGTCTTCATACGAATGGTATCCTCTAAGCCCTTTGCCTTTAAGGCATCTGCCATATCAGATGTACGACGGCACTGCCATACAATGGCGTTATATACAGGGTCTCCTGTATTTTTATCCCAGACAATGGCTGTCTCTCTCTGATTGGTAATACCGATTCCTGCAATATCCTCGGCGGTAGCACCCAGCTTAGACATAGCCTCAACAGCAACTCCCAACTGTGTAGACCAAATCTCCTGAGCATCATGCTCTACCCAACCTGGATTCGGGAAAATCTGGCGAAACTCTTTTTGCGCCATACTGCAGATATTTCCCTCATAATCGAACAGGATGCAACGGTTACTTGTAGTACCTGCATCCAATGCCATGATGTACTTTGGCATAGTAAAATCCCCCTTAATATCTAGTAAACATTAATAATACATCACTTATTATATGTAATTTTTACGTGTTTTTCAACAAGGTTTCCCCATATTTTAGAAATTCGACTATTGCCGGAAAGTGTCCATTTATTTTTCGAATAAATGGTCGATGAGACAGTGTCCCTCCGGTATATAGTTTCCGGATTTTTTCCCTTCTGCCTCGTTATAATTCCATGTTTTATCCAACTCATTTGTGCTGTCGTAAAGCATATAGGGAACACTGTCCCCGGTGTGGGTGCGAAGACAGATTGGTGTCGGGTGATCCGGCAAAACAACCATTCTGAAATCCTCCCCAGCTTCATGAAGTCCATCATAAATTGGCTTGATAATTCTCTGATCCAAGTTTTCAATGGCCTTCAATTTGCGTTGAACACTGCCCTGATGTCCCATTTCATCCGGTGCTTCCACATGAACATAGGCAAAGTCATAGCCATCCTTGGTCAACACATCCACAGCAGCCTTTGCTTTTCCCTCATAATTGGTATTCAGGCCGCCATTGGCTCCGTCCACAGTGATAACCTTCATAGAAGAACCCACTGCGATACCCTTTAACAAATCCACAGCAGAAATCATAGCGCCCTTTTTTCCTGTCTTTTCCGTAAAGGAGGAAAGTGCAGGTTTGGTACCTGCTCCCCAGAACCAGCAAGAGTTGGCAGGATTCAGCCCCTCCTCTTTTCTCTTGAGATTCAATGGATGATTTTTTAATACTTCATAACTCTTCTCCATCATTCCACGAAGCACTTCATCCTTTGGCAAATACTGTCCAATGGTCTGTCCCAGCACATCATGGGGTGGTGTCAAAGGCATCACCGTACCCTTGTCAATCACCAGACAGTGACGGTAACTGGTTCCCAGGTAAAAATCATAGCCATCTCTTTTCAATGCCTCTTTTACCGCATCCAAAAGGACTGCTGCATCCTCCGTACTGATTTCGCTGGAGCTGTGATCTATGATAGTCTGCTGTTCATAAGGCACATCCTCCTCGGACAAAGTAACCAGATTGCAACGCAATGCCACATCTGTAGACTTCATAGGTACACCGATACTGAGTGCCTCCAGAGGTGAACGACCGGAATAATATTTCTTCGGATCATAACCAAGCACAGACAAATTTGCCGTATCGCTTCCCGGACTCATTCCATCCGGCACAGTATGAACCATTCCGATTTCACTTTTTTTTGCCATAGCATCCATCGTTGGCGTCTTTGCATAAGCCAACGGTGTTTTATTATCTAATTCGGGTATTGGCTGGTCTGCCATACCATCCCCTAAAACAACCACATATTTCATTTTATGCTCCCATTCGAATCATCTGCTTTACGTCCCCGAGAGCGGCTGCTCTGGTAGCGTAGTCCTCTTCCTTCATAGCTTCTGTGACAAATCCCACTTCATCGTCAATACCTGCATCAACATATTCCACCTGGCCAAAAGCATTTTCAATTTCTTCCTCTGTGGCATCGGTTCTCACAAAGAAACGATTCACCTGTTTTTTCGGATCTGCAAGAACTAATTTTTCCTTTTCCCACTCCAAATAGATATTTTTGTCAATGTGCTTTGCTATGGCTACCATATCACCAACCACGGCACTGGCGGTAGGTAGCTTTCCTGCTCCGCTTCCGTAGAACATTCCGTCTCCCAACATATTGCCGTGTACAAAAATCGCATTAAACACATCATTTACATTGTAAAGAGGATGCTCCGGCGAAAGAAGAAACGGCGCCACCCTTACTACATAGCTTCCATCCTGTGCCTTGCTGGTTGCCAGAAGCTTGATGCTTCTTCCCATCTTCTTGGCATATTTGATATCTGTAGCAGTAATGTGAGAAATTCCCTCTGTAGG
>JALELK010000006.1 GCA_022768745.1 Lachnospiraceae bacterium | reverse complement strand
TGCGAAGCATGAACTTAGTACGAAGATTGTACGAAGGAACTTAATGAGAACGAGCGAAAGCGAAGTTTGAATTTAGTGAATCGAACATCCTTAAAAAAGCGAAGCTTTGTGAGGACTCTGTATGAAATTTTGAAGGTGTTATGCAAAAGACAGGATTTGTATCTTGTCTTTTTTTTACACTAAGAGATTTTATATAACTATTGAATAATGCATGAAAAAGGCGGAGCATATATTTGCTCCGCTTTTTGTGTTGTCTAATCATAGGCTTTTTAAGAAACCAACCAGTCGCTCTAACTGTTTCGCGTCTAATTTATGAGAGGATTCAATTAATTCCATCTGAATAGGTGTTAAATCTGTGGTCGTGGAATCCTCCAAAAAGAACTGTGCCATAGTAATTCCATAGGCATCACATATTTTTTCCAAAGATGGTATTGTGGGAGACACATCCTTTCGATACCAGGATGAGATGGTAGATTGAGTCAATCCGGATTTCTCAGCCAACTGGTATTCTGTCCAATTCCTTTCAGTGCGTAATTCTACAATTCTATCTAAAACATTCATTTTTTAACCTCAATACTATATCTTTTCGTTAAGTATAAAACGATAAAATATTGCATAATAATACTTATTATCGTAATATATAAACGATTACATACATAATAATGTAGAATGGAAAGATTTGGTGGGGAATATGAAAATGATAAGATTTAAAAGAAAAAAAGAAAGAGAAATGGACAGGGAAATACAGGAATTGCGGGAAGAATACAAGGCGTCCAGTGAGCGTGTGAAACAGTTATACCAGGAACGTCAGTTATTGCTTCAACAATATGAGAAAAATACAGAAACGCTTTGTCAGTTGCAAAAGGAAATAGAAAAAATTATGGAAACAAAAACATTTTCATAATGTGCCAAAATGTATTATAATCAAAGATAGCTGATAAAAGTTCAGGCATTTTTACGTTAGGCTGGATATATAGGGAGGATTAGATGTCTAAGAAAAAAATCGCTATCATTGTTGCAGTTATAATTTTAGCTGTTGCTTGTATTATGGGATTTTTCGTGATTGGTCATAGAGGAAAAGGTGATGCATCGGGTAAGGCCCAGGTAGCTACGGTTGAGGGACAGGAAAAGAAGCAGAAACAAACGGCAACCGAAAAAAAATCCAAAGACAAAAGTGAGACAGAGGAGACAGAGATGGATGCCCTTACCATTTGGACCACAGATAAAATCAATCTTCGGGAACAGCCAGGGGATAAGGGCGATGTGCTAGAAGTTTTAAATAAAAATACGGAACTGACTGCTACAGCGGAAACAAAGGAGTGGTATAAGGTTAGTTATAATGATAAAGTGGGATATGTGAGTAAAACCTATGTAACTACGGACAAACCGGAAGAGGATGCAAATCAATCAGCGGATACCAATTCAACGTCATCTGCGGTAGCCATTGGTCCATCGCCGTCTACAGGAGGGCATGTTATCTGTATTGACCCTGGACATCAGGTGAGCGGAGACAGTACACCGGAGCCAAATGGTCCCGGTTCAGCAACTACGAAAGCGAGAGTTACCGGAGGCACTACAGGCACAACCACAGGAGTTCCGGAGTACCAGTTGAATCTCGCCATAGCACTGCAGCTTCAACAGGAATTGCAGGCCAGAGGATATACTGTATATATGACACGCACTTCGCACGAGGTGAATATAAGTAATAAAGAACGAGCTGAATTTGCAACAAGTGTAGGCGCAGAGATTACCATTCGTATTCACGCAAATGGTTCTACAAACTCTGGGGTAAGTGGAGCACTAGCATTGGCACCATCTGCAGGAAATCCTTATGTGGGGCAGTTGGCGGCGGCCAGTCAGTCTCTTAGCAGTTGTGTGTTAAATGCCTACTGTGGAGCCACAGGATTGGCAAATCAGGGTGTTCAGGCAAATGACACTATGACAGGAATAAACTGGTGCACTATGCCTGTGACTATTTTAGAAATGGGATATATGACGAATCCAGGTGATGATACCAGTATGCAGGATCCAGGATTCCAGCAAAAAATGGTCTGGGGAATTGCAAATGGAATTGATACTTATTTTGGAAATTAATTTATAGACTAATTTAGGAAAGGAGGACAATATGAAAAACTGTAAAAGATGGATTTCTATGATGGTTTTATTTTTTATATTGTCCTTCTCTTTTTTTGGTGGAATCTACAACGCATATTCCTGCGTAGATGAGACAAATGTTATCGGACAGGAGGAGTATCTGTCTCAGGTAGGTGAGATTTCACAGTGTATATCAGAGGAAAATCGTATTGTTACTTCGCAACTGGGGATGCTCCGTCAGTTGGTTATTCGCAAAAATTTATTTTCAGGTATTATCTGGAACTTATCAGGGGATTTAAGGACACAGGAAATCATATTGTCTTTAATGGCTTTTTTGGTCATTTCTATTGGGACTGCCAATCGCAGTCAAAAATTCATTATTCATTACATACATAATAAGGACGGGCAAAAAGCATAAATCATCCGTTATTTTACCTATGTGAAAAGCATAGGTCTATTTTGCGTACAAAAAATGATGGAGGTTTATCTTTATGGGAGAAACGATATTAATTGTTGGATTAACAATTGGCATGATTGTTGTCACAGGAGTTGTCTGGTGGATCGAAAATGGACCGGAAAAGAAGGACGTGACAGAGAAGAATCAGAATGAGCAGGAGATAAGGAGTGATAGAAATGAGTAGTGAAGTTATGGGATTTGTGTGGGGTGCTGTTTTAGTAGGAGCCCAGGTGGTTGTTATTTATGGTCTTGCAAAATTATTGTCAATTATGACGGACCGAATTTTGCCGGACAAAAAAGATTTTTAAGAAAATAAGGAGAACATAGATGAGAGAATTGATTCTTTTAGGGATTCTGTGTTTGGGATTTGTCCTGTTGGTAAAAGGGTCTGACTTTTTTGTAGATGGTTCCGCGGGCATCGCGGCAAGGTTTGGAATTCCCCAATTGGTGATAGGTCTTACCATTGTTGCCATGGGAACCAGTGCTCCGGAGGCGGCGGTAAGTATTACAGCTGCTCTTGAGGGCAGTGCGGATATTGCCATTGGTAATATCGTAGGCAGTAACATATTAAACATATTTATTATTTTAGGTATAGCGGCAGTTATTGCCTCTATGAGAGTGGAAAAAAGCACTATTAAATACGAGATTCCTTATATGATTGGGTGTTCTGTCCTACTGTTATGTATGGGATTAGACGGAGAAATCACCCGGTTTGAAGGAATTGTTTTATGGATTGCTTTTATTGCCTATTTGGTTTATCTACTTCTTCAGGCAAAAAAGAATAAGGAGGAGATGCAACAAACAAAGGATGGAAAGCTTTGGACCGAAGCTATTTTTATAGTGGGTGGTTTGGTGGCGATTATTCTCGGAAGTAAACTGGCGGTTTATGGAGCCACAGGGCTTGCAAGAGCACTGGGAATCAGTGAGAGATTCATAGGCCTTACCATTGTTGCATTAGGAACTTCTTTGCCGGAACTTTTTACGTCGGTGAATGCAGCTAGAAAGGGAAAAGCAGACATTGCCATTGGCAATATAGTGGGAAGCAATATATTTAATGTTTTGTTTGTAATCGGAACAACCGGTTTAATCACACCGGTGCCATTTGCTCCTAATTATATCAAGGACAGTTGGGTAATGATTGGAGCAGCTGTTATTTTGCTTTTGTGTGTATTAAGGAAAAAAGTGTTAAATAGGGCTGGCGGTATTTTGTTGCTGCTGTGTTACGGAGCATATTTCGCATATCTATGTAGATAATTTTTGTATTCAGCAATAAAAGAAGATATTAGAAGAAATACATTGTAAAAAAGTGAAAAAAGTATTTGCTTTATTCTGACAAATCTAGTATACTTTATATTGCTGATGCGTAGGGGATTAGTTCATCGGTAGAATAAGAGTCTCCAAAACTCCAGAGCCGGGTTCGATTCCTGGATCCCCTGTACATATTGAAAAGCTCGCAAGTGTTGAAAACAATATTTGCGGGTTTTTTTCATATTAAAAACTATAAATAGAAGGATTTGGGGATAGGAGACAGATATGAAAGAAAATAAGTTTACAATGTCGCTGGCATTGGTGGATGCCATACCGGTGGTGTTTTTCCTGATAGGTGTGATAAAGATATTTAAAGACCTGGGAAGTATTGTTTTCCTGCTAGGGGGATTGTGTTCTGTAGTTGCCGGTTTAGGAAAGGTAGTCTGGAAGATTTTTTTGGCAGTAAAGCAAAAGGATATTTCTCTTTTTCAAAAACAGTTTCGCATTTTGATGCCTGCAGGATTTGTTCTGATGCTAATAGGATTTTTTACTGTGAAAACATCAGGATTAGTGAAGGGGTTACTTTATAAGTTCTTTCGCTTTCCTTCTTTATTATTTGTACTGATTGGTATCTGTGCTATGATAGGTATGACGATTATGGCGAAAAAAATGGACCAAAGAGATCCGTCTTCCAATTGGAAAGAACAGATTACAAACATAGTCGGACAGGGTGCATTTATGATTGCTATTTTATTGGTGTAGGGCTTGAATGATATAGCGAAGGGATTGGTGAAATTAAAATGTTAAAGAACATTATTTTTGATGTAGGTGGGGTTTTACTGGACTATCGATGGAAAGAGATGCTGAGGGATTATGGACTTAGTGAAGAAGAAGCTCTGTACTTAGGTGGGCAGTTATTTGAGGATCCGCTTTGGGCCAAACTGGACTTGGCGAATGTTCCGGATGAGGAAATTGTTAGGGAGTTTCAGCACAAAGTGCCCAAATATAAAGACGTGATAGAATGGTTTATCACCCATGGGGAATTTATGCACGTGGCTCGACCACAGGTGTGGGAGAGAGTGCATAGGTTAAAAGAAATGGGTTATCATTTGTATCTCCTTTCCAATTATTCGGAAAATTTGTTTACCAAACATACCAAAGATGCTTCATTTATGGAGGACATCGATGGAAAAGTGGTTTCCTATATGATTCACCAAACAAAACCATCTAAGGAAATTTATGCATATCTTTTGAATAAATATGAACTAAATCCAAAGGAAAGTATTTTCTTTGATGACAGAAGGGAGAATACCGAGGCGGCTGAAAAAATGGGTATAAAATCCTATACAGTGACGTCAGAGAAATATTTGTTGGAACAATTGGATGAAATTTTATCAGGAAAAGAAAGTCAATGCTAAATCTCATATTAGAATTAATTAAATTTCCATTTAAATTAATTGGATATATAGTAAGTGGATTCTTCTGGATGCTGGGCTCAATTTTAGTACGTGGCAAACAAAAGGATGACAAGAAGGTGGCAGTAGGCGTGTTACTGGTGCTCTCAGCAGTTGTGGCTTTTGTATATTATGGGGTGAGTCAGAGGACCGCAGAGAGTATGTGGATTGCCATTGGCATATTTGGAGTATTGTTCTTACTGATTGCCGGTAGTGTTGCCCTGTTTCGATTGGCAGAAAAATAAGAAAAGGGAAAAGTCGTTTTCAATGTGAACGTTTCATAAGGAATTATGGAAAACATCATGAAAGCGACTTTTGTTATATCACGATATAATTAATTTGCTGATATACATTTTTTGTATACAACAGTAATGAATATACCAGTAAAAAAATAACCTAATTATAGGATTTTAGTGTTATACTGAAAAAAACGTTATGAAGCATGCAAAAAGGGAGAATATGTTATGGCTAGAAAGAGTAGTGTAGAACGAGCACAGGAGATTGTAGGTGGTTTTGCCACTGCAAAAAAGAACATTACCATTCAATATCAGGGAAGGGAGCGCAGCCAGGAGAATATTTTACAACAGGTTCGCCGGGATGTGTATGCCAAAGGTGTGGCAGATGAAGAGATTGAATGTATAAATATTTACATCAAACCGGAAGAGCAGGCGGTGTATTATGTGGTAAATGGTGAAATTGAGGGAAAGATAGCGTTTTAGGAGGGAAGATTATGGCAACGACATTTGTGGTAGCAAACCAGAAAGGTGGTATTGGAAAAACTACGACAGCAACGACTTTGGCTGGAATTTTAGGGAAGAAGGCAAAGACTCTTTTAATTGATGCGGATCCTCAGGGAAACAGCACCAGTACATATCAGGCACAGGTGAAGGATGTGGCGACCTTATACGATGTGATTGTGGATGCGGAGAAACTTCCGCTAGAGGAAGCAATCCAGCATATGCCAAACGGAGATATTGTGGCATCTGACCCTCTTTTAGCAAAAGCGGAAAAAATGTTGGATGGGGATATTGAAGGATTGTATCGTTTGAAAGATGCCATCGATGATTTTGACGGATATGATTATATTGTGATAGACACAGCACCATCTCTAAATGTGATTCTTTACAATTGCCTGATTGCGGCGGATCAGGTGATTATTCCGGTGACTGCAGATGCATATTCTTTACAGGGGTTGAATCAGCTTTGTGAGACCATAAAGGCGGTACAGAGAAGACAAAATCCCGGACTTTCCATTGCGGGACTTCTTTTGGTGAAGTTCTCCGGCAGATCTAATTTGGAGAAAACAACCCAGAAAGAATTGATGGAAGCGGCAGAGCAGATCGGAACCAGATTGTTTGATACCACAATCCGGGAATGTGTCAAAACAAAGGAAGCCCAGGAGAAGAAACAGCTTTTGATTGATTATGCACCGAAGTGCAATACAATGATTGATTATTTGGCATTTGCAGAGGAGTTATTGGGATAAAAGTATCACGGTGATATTGGGAGGACATAGGGATGGATAGATTTTATACGGCAAAGGCACCCATTGATAAGGATAAAACATATCTTACAGACCAATTGCGGTTTAGTGTGATTACAAATCGAATTTTGCGGATAGAAAGAAGCCTGCAAAATGAGTTTGAAGACCGGGCAACCCAAAAGATAATGAACAGAAATTTTGCTACAGTTTCTTTTCAGGTGACAGAACAGGAGAAGGAAGTCATCATCAAAACACCGGAGGCAGAATTTTTTGTAGATAAAGATAGTCTGCAGGTGGAGATAAAACTGGTGAACTACACGGTGAATGCAGATGAAGTTCATTATCTGGGAGGAACTTTCCGAACTCTTGACAATGCGCTGGGGGATAAAATTTTATTTGGAGAAAATAAGGGACGTATCAAGCTTTCCGACAGTATATTTTCATTGGAGGGAGTGGCGGTAATTGAGGATTCTGCCTCCTATTTGCTGGAGGAAGACGGCACATTGTCTCGCAGAGAAGAAGGAGTGGTTGATAAATACATTTTGGCCTTCGGAAAAGACTATCTTGGGGGGCTCAAAGAATTTTACCAATTGACAGGGTTTACCCCTCTTTTGCCAAAGTACGCATTGGGCAACTGGTGGTCCCGCTACTATGCTTATCATCAGCAGGAGTACATAGATTTGATGGATAAGTTTGCTGAAAAAAAGATTCCATTGACGGTGGCAACCATCGATATGGATTGGCATCTGGTAAAAAATGTTCCAAAGGATGCAGAGACAAAAAGCAGATTCTGGGGTAGAGGCTGGACCGGATATACCTTCGATAAGGAACTTTTCCCAGACTATGTACAGTTTTTTAAAGAACTAAAGAAGCGCCACTTAGCCATTACCATGAATTTGCATCCTCACGATGGAATCCGGTATTTTGAACAACAGTATCCGGTGATGGCAGAGGCAAACGGGATTGACCCTGAAAGCAAAAAAACAGTGGAATTCAATTTTTCCGATATGAATTTCGTTAAGAGTTATTTTGATTATGTACTGCATCCCTATGAAGATGAGGGCGTGGATTTCTGGTGGATTGACTGGCAGCAGGGACGAAAGAATAAGCTTATGGGAGCAGATCCCCTTTGGCTGTTAAATCATTATCATACTTTGGATGCCGGACGAAAGGGAAGGACGCCTTTGATTCTTTCTCGGTATTCCGGTACAGGAGCCCATCGTTATCCATTGGGATTTTCCGGGGATACCATTGTCAGGTGGAAGAGTCTGGCATATCAGCCGTCTTTTACCATAAATGCCTCCAACGCCGGGTATAGCTGGTGGTCTCACGATATTGGCGGGCATATGGGAAGCAAAGGTGACCCGGAACTTTATACCAGATGGGTACAGTTGGGTGTATTTTCACCGGTGAACCGTCTGCATTCCACCAGGGATAAGTGGAGCAAGGAGCCTTGGTTATATGGTGAGGAGGCAGAAAAAATCGTGACGGATTTTTTGAGGCTGCGTCATCGCCTGCTACCTTACCTGTATACGGCAAATGTACTGACAGCCACAGAGGGAAAACCTTTGGTTATGCCTATGTATTATCTCAATGACTGTAGGGAAGCATATGAGGCAACCAACCAGTTTTACTTTGGAACGGAAATGATAGTGGCTCCTGTTCTGACACCGAAGGATAAACAGGGGATGTCTGCTGTGGATGTATGGCTTCCAAAGGGAAATTGGATGGATTTCTTCACCAGAGAAATCTACGAGGGAGGTCAGAGTTATCATTTGCAGGTGCCTATGGAGCGGATTCCGGTTTTTGTAAAAGAAGGAGGAATCGTTCCTATGCTTTTACAGGGGGAGACCAATGACCAAAGTTTTGAGGAGTTGGAACTTCTTTGCTATGCCGGGGATGGAGAATATCGCATTTATGATGAAACCGGATATATGGATGTTAGTATGAAGGTCACCGGGGATTGTGCAAAGATTGAATTAAAGCCTCAGGATGGTTTTATCACTAAGAGGATAAGGGTAAAAGCTCTGGGAGCATCTGTCTATGACATAGAACATCCCCATGAAATTGAAATCCTGTAATTGTATGAAATAATGTGCAAATGATAAATAATTAGATTTCCTAGTAAATAGTATGGTATAATTTGGTCGCGAAAGAGAAACGCTTATTATAGCAGAAAATAAGGAGATAGTAACGTGCTGGAATTACAAAATATATCTTACGAGACCGAAGATGGAAAACTGATTTTGGATAACATCAATGCCAAGATAGAAGATCATTTTGTGGTAATCACCGGACCAAACGGAAGCGGTAAGTCCACATTGGCGAAGGTGATTGCAGGTATTTTAAAACCTACACAGGGTAAAATCCTGTTTAATGGAGAGGATATTACAGACTGGACCATTACGGAAAGAGCAAACGGGGGAATCAGCTATGCATTTCAGCAGCCGGTTCGTTTTAAGGGTCTGACGGTTAAGGATTTAATGTCTTTGGCAGCAGGTAAGGAAGCCGGCATCAATGATTTGTGCGATTTACTCTCAGAGGTGGGGCTTTGCGCCAAGGATTACATTGACCGCGATTTGGATGGCTCACTGTCCGGCGGAGAACTAAAGCGAATCGAGATTGCTATGGCGTTTGCCAGAAATTCCGATTTGACGCTATTTGATGAACCGGAAGCAGGAATTGATTTGTGGAGTTTTCAGAAATTGATTCGTGTGTTTGAAAAGATGGTAGCAATAAATGATGGCAATATTTTGATTATCAGTCATCAGGAGAGAATTTTGGATATCGCCGATAAGGTTTTATATTTGAAAGACGGACAGGTTGCAAAATACGACACCAAAGACAAAGTGCTTCCTGAGATTATGGGTGCTTCTGCCGGTGCTTGCAAAGTACTGACAGAAAAGATGAAGGAGGACTAAGTCATGGGTACAATCGAACAAAATATTTTAAAAGAAGTGGCAGGACTTGACGCTCTTCCGGTTGGTGCATACAACATTCGGACAAATGGGGCATCTTCTGCCAGAAATACTACAGCAAACATTGATATTATTACCAAAGAAGATAAGCCGGGAATCGACATTAAGATTAAACCGGGGACAAAGAATGAGAGTGTTCATATTCCTGTTGTGGTTTCCCAGGCGGGATTAAAGGATATGGTTTACAATGATTTCTTTGTGGGAGAAGGAGCAGATGTTACCATTGTGGCCGGTTGCGGAATTCACAGTTGTGGAGATGCAGACAGTGGTCATGACGGGATTCATACCTTTTTCGTCGGAAGGGATGCCAAGGTTCGCTACATTGAAAAACATTATGGCGAGGGAGATGCCGATGCCACGGGAAAACGTTTGATGAATCCAACCACCATTGTTCACTTGGAAAAAGGTGCACAGATGGTGATGGAGACCTCACAGATTTCGGGAATTGATGATACCTTACGTGTGACAGAAGCAGACTTAGCTGATGGTGCGAAACTGGAAATTCATGACAGCATTATGACAACAGGAGAGCAGAATGCGGATGCCGTGTTTACTGCAGATTTAAATGGTGAGGACTGCAGTTGTAATATTGTCAGCCGTACCGTTGCAAAGGGACACAGCAAACAGCACTACACCAGTACATTAAATGGGAATAACCGATGTGCAGGACATACAGAGTGTGATTCCATTATTATGGACAATGCGTATGTGTTGGCGACTCCGCAACTTTCTGCAGCCACCACTGAGGCCAGTTTAATCCATGAGGCGGCAATCGGTAAAATCGCCGGAGAACAATTGATAAAGCTTATGACTCTGGGGCTGACTGAAGAAGAGGCAGAGGAGCAGATTATCTCCGGATTTTTAAAATAAACGGATTGTTTTTTAATTAATACACATATGCTGCATATTGACAAGGAAACTAAATTGTGCTTAAATCGTTCCCGGAAGGTGAAGAGAAATGGAATTTAAAGTATTATTAAAGAGCACAGAAGATGTAAAAGAGTTTGTGAAGGCAGCTTCAGACTGCGAAAGCAACATTGACTTGACAAGTGGAGCAATTTACTTGGATGCGAAATCCTTGCTTGGTGTTATGAGTATGGGGATGAAGCGTGAAATGCGTGTCATCTGCGGAGCCCAGGAACCAAAGTTTTTCCAATCCGTACGTAAATTTGCCGTAGCATAAGTTTTATTCTACAGAGAGACCATCTCCTATGGATTCTTCATAGGCAGGTGGTCTTTTTGTGTTATACTGGATAATATGAAGATTAGTAAATTGGTGGAACAGGAAAATTTAAAACCGCAGATTGTAATCTCTGTCCGGAATCTGGTGGAATTCCTATTAAACGCAGGTGATATTGATGAGGGGCATGGAAAAAGGATGCAGATGGAGGCTATGCAGGAGGGCAGCAGGATTCACAGAAAACTGCAACGTCGTGCAGGGGCCGGATATCATGCAGAGGTTCCCTTGAAGCATATTGTTTCCTATGATGAGTATGAACTTGCCTTGGAGGGAAGAGCGGACGGTATTATTTATGATGAAGATAATCTTTTGGGACAAAAGGTTATTATAGATGAAATTAAGGGAATGTATCTGGATGTGGAGACATTGTCGGAACCTATTGCAGTGCATCTGGCCCAGGCAAAGTGTTACGCCTATATATTTGCGTGCAAAAATCATTTGGAAGAAATCTCTGTTCAAATGACGTATTGCAATCTAGATACTGAGCAGATAAAAAGATTCCGGGAAAATTATGATTTTCAGGCGCTGGAAGAATGGTTCTCGGACTTATTGTCCCAGTATAAAAAGTGGTCCGACTATCTATATTCTCATCGACAGATACGGCAGCAGTCCATTGCAAAATTGTCCTTCCCCTTTCCCTATCGCAAAGGGCAAAAGGAACTGGTGGGGGATGTGTATCGAAGCATTTCCAGAAGCAAGATATTGTTTATCCAGGCCCCTACCGGTACAGGAAAGACATTGGCAACTGTTTATCCGGCGGTACAGGCTCTGGGACAAAATTTAGGAGATAAGATATTCTATCTCACAGCCAAAACAGCTACCGGTCTGGTGGCCAGAGATACTTTCCAGCTTTTGGAAGAAGAGGGATATCAGGGGAAAACTGTGGTCATCACTGCCAAGGATAAGATGTGTCTTATGGAGGAGAGAAATTGTACGCCGGAGAACTGTCCTTGTGCCAAGGGGCATTTCGACCGGGTAAACGATGCGGTCTATGATTTTTTGCAGCAGGAAAATGTTATGGACCAGCAGGCGATTTTATCCTGGGCAAAAAAGAGGAGGGTGTGTCCTTTTGAATTCAGCTTAGATGTATCGAATTGGGTGGATCATATTATCTGTGACTATAATTATGTGTTCGATCCCAACGTGTACTTAAAGAGATTTTTTGCCGAGGGCACAAAACGGGATTACATCTTTTTGGTGGATGAGGCCCACAATCTGGTGGATCGAGCCAGAGAAATGTATTCAGAAACTTTAATAAAAGAAGAATTTCTGGAGATGAAAAAGCTTCTGAAACCCTATGGAAAAAAACTTGAGCGGGGACTGGAACGATGCAACAGAGAATTATTGCAAATGAAAAGACAGTGTGAAACTCTGGAAATCCTTCACGACATGGATGCTCTTTTGTTTTCACTGTTTAATCTTGCTACAGCCTTTGAGGAACTGTTTCAGAGAGATATTGTCATACCGGAACGGGAAAGGGTTCTTGAGTTTTACTTTAAGATTCGAAACTTTATTTATTTGTCGGACTACTACGATGAGCATTACCGGTTGTATGGTGATTATAACAGCGGAAAAGAGTTTTGTTTGCATTTGTTTTGCGTGGATCCATCACTTATGCTGCAGGAGCGGATAGATCGGTCCAGAGCCTGTATCTTTTTCTCGGCGACCATGCTACCCATTCAATATTATAAGGAGCTACTTTGCAATGAAAAGGATGTGTATGCCATTTATGCGGAACCGATTTTTGAACAGAAGAAAAGGGCTTTGCTTATCGGAAGGGATGTAACCAGCAAATATACCAGAAGAAATCAGGAAGAATATGAAAAGTACGCCAGATATATTTTTACCATTGTGGAGAAGAAGAAGGGAAACTATATGGTCTTTTGTCCTTCCTATAAAATGATGGAAGAGATATACCGGCAGTTTTTGGCAAAGAGTCTTGGAAGTTTTGATGTGATTATCCAGGGGAGCAATATGTCGGAGGATATGCGTCAGAACTTTTTAAAGGAATTTGAAGAGGAAAGGTCTAAGGGTCTGGTAGCGTTTTGCGTGTTAGGAGGAATTTTTTCTGAGGGGATTGATTTAACCAATGAAAAACTTATAGGTGCCGTAATTGTGGGGGTGGGACTGCCCCAGATAGGAAATGAGCGGGAAGTTATGAGGACTTATTTTGAAGAGATGAAAGGACAGGGATTTGCTTTTGCCTACTTATATCCGGGAATGAACAAGGTGATTCAGGCGGCAGGGAGAGTCATTCGTACAGTGGAGGATACTGGTGTGATTGCTCTGCTGGATGAAAGGTTTTGTCAGGGAACCTACCGCAGTGTATTTCCCAGAGAATGGGTGGATGCCGACATATGCGATGTGACCACGGTAGGACAAAAAGTAACTGAATTTTGGGAGAAATTATAAATTTGGCAGCAGTTCAAGGAAGGCTTCTGCAGAGGCGGTAAGGGGCAAATCGGGATGAATCCCGGCAACCATCTGTCTGCGGGGAAGCTTTTCTTTTAAATCTACAATATGGAGTTTTTTGCCGGAGCGGGGAATGCAGTAGTCCGGTACAAATGCCAACCCTAGACCGATGCGTGCCAGGTCAATAAGTAAATCATTGGAGTACAACTGAAATTCCGGAACCAGTTCCAGTTGATGCTTTAGGAATATTTCGTGAAGATACTGGCTGGTGGTACTGTTCTTTTCCAAAAGCATAATGGGAAGCTCTGCAATATTTTTTAAAGACATTGGAGTTTCAATGGATGGAAAAGATTCCGGGTTCCCCACAAAAACATCCTGAAAGACAGAGACGGTTTTGGTAATGTAGGATGAGGTTAATTTGTCGTTGGGATAATTGCTGAAAATGATGTCAACCTGTCCATGCTCCAATAAGTCAACACAGGACTTGGAGGTGGCATTGGTTACCTTAATAGGAACATCCGGGTGTGCCTGGTGAAACTTTTGAATATAAGGAACCAAAAAATAGCGACAGATGGTGTCGCTGGCACCAATGTGTAACTGTCCCAGCTTTGTCTCACTGACGGATTGTATCTGTTCTTCTCCCCGTCGTATCAGATTCATGGCAGGTTCAATATGCTGTAACAGCAATTCACCCGCCGGAGTGAGCTGTACCTTTTTAGTACTTCGGATAAACAAAGGCTGACCGATTTTTCTCTCTAAGGTTTTTATGGACTGGGAAACAGCAGATTGGGAGATGTACAGCCGTTTGCTGGCCTCAGAAAAACTTAGGGAAGTGGCCACATAATAAAAAACTTTATATAGTTCATAATTAATATCCATTTTTGACTCCTTGACTTTGGTATAGGTTGTTTTGTTTATATAAGAAATAAAACTTAACGATACAAACATTATATTAGTTGAATTAATAGAGGTCAAGGGGATAAATAAGTGTGACTAATATATCTGATTAGTTTATTTTATTAGGTATCTGATAAGGATTGTGGTATAATTTAGCTCAAATGAGTGAAGCTTTTACAAGGAGGTATTCCATGGGAAACGTTAAAAGAGTTTATGTAGAAAAGAAACCGGAATTTGCAGTTGCTGCACATTCTTTGTTGTCAGAAATCAAAAGCTATCTGGGAATCAAAGGGGTGACAGGCGTCCGTGTATTGATTCGTTATGATATTGAAAACATCACAGAGGAAACATACAAAAAAGCCTTAAAGACCGTATTTTGTGAGTTGCCGGTAGATGATGTATATGAAGAAAACTTTGAGAGCACCGGAAAGGTATTCAGTGTGGAGTTTTTACCGGGACAGTTTGATCAGAGAGCGGATTCGGCGGAGCAGTGTATTCGTCTTTTGAAGGAAGATGAGCAGGCTGTTGTGCGCACAGCCACTACTTATGTGATAGAGGGAAATATTACAGATGAGGAGTTTGCAGCAATTAAAAAGCACTGCATTAATCCGGTGGATTCCAGAGAGACAGGGATGGAGAAGCCACAGACTTTGACAGATAATTTTGAAGAACCGGCAGATGTGATTATTTTTGACGGATTTTCTACTATGCCGGAGAAGGAGCTGAAGGAACTCTATGATTCTTTGGGACTGGCTATGACCTTTAAGGATTTTTTACATATCCAGAAATATTTCAACGGACAGGAAAAAAGAGATCCTTCCATAACAGAGATTCGTGTGCTTGATACATACTGGTCAGACCATTGTCGTCATACCACATTCTCTACGGAATTGAAAAACGTTACCTTTGAGGACGGATATTACCGAGCTCCTATTGAGGATACCTACAAGGATTATTTGGACAACTTCAAGATTTTATATAAGGACAGAGATGACAAATTTGTATGTTTGATGGATTTGGCACTTCTGGCAATGAAGAAGTTAAAACAGGAAGGAAAACTGGCAGATCAGGAAGAATCCGATGAAATCAATGCCTGCTCCATCGTAGTTCCTGTGGAAGTAGATGGAAAGACAGAGGAGTGGCTGGTTAATTTCAAGAATGAGACACATAACCATCCCACAGAAATCGAACCTTTTGGTGGAGCTGCCACCTGCTTAGGAGGAGCTATCCGTGATCCTCTTTCAGGACGTACCTATGTATATCAGGCAATGCGTGTTACCGGAGCTGCAGATCCTACCAAGTCTGTCAAGGATACCATCGAAGGAAAACTGCCACAGAAGAAACTGGTTCGTGAGGCAGCCCATGGATATTCTTCCTATGGTAACCAGATTGGATTGGCAACCGGATATGTCAAGGAAGTATATCATCCGGACTATGTGGCAAAGAGAATGGAAATCGGAGCTGTTATGGGTGCCGCTCCAAGACGTGCGGTACAGAGATTAAATTCGGATCCGGGAGATCGTATTATTCTGTTGGGCGGTCGTACCGGACGTGACGGAATTGGTGGTGCTACCGGTTCTTCAAAGGCTCACAATACAGAGTCCACTGCAGTGTGTGGTGCTGAGGTGCAAAAAGGTAATCCACCTACAGAGAGAAAAATTCAGAGATTGTTCCGCCGTGAGGAAGTCAGCTACATTATCAAGAAGTGTAACGACTTTGGCGCCGGTGGTGTTTCTGTTGCCATTGGTGAGTTGGCAGACGGACTTTGTGTTCAGTTGGACAAGGTGCCAAAGAAGTATGCAGGACTTGACGGAACAGAACTTGCCATTTCTGAGTCGCAGGAGCGTATGGCAGTGGTTGTTGCTCCGGAAAACGTTGAGCAGTTTTTGGCATATGCAGCAGAAGAAAACTTAGAGGCAATTGAGGTTGCTATTGTCACTGAGGAGCCGAGACTGGTTCTTGAGTGGAGAGGCAAAGAGATTGTAAATCTTTCCCGTGCTTTCCTTGATACCAACGGAGCGCATCAGGAAACAGATGTGGTTGTAGAAATTCCATCCCAGGAAGACAATTTCTTGAATAAATTTGCATCTGAGAAGGTTGCATCAGATATGAAACAGGGAGATGTAAAGGCAGCATGGCTGGATACCCTGTCAGATTTAAATGTATGTTCTCAGAAGGGATTGGTAGAAATGTTCGACGGCTCCATCGGAGCTGGTAGCGTGTATATGCCATTCGGCGGTAAATATCAGTTGACAGAGACCCAGTCTATGGTTGCAAAACTTCCTGTAGCTGAGGGCAAATGCGATACTGTGACTATGATGGCATACGGCTTTAATCCATATTTATCTTCATGGAGTCCATATCACGGAGCTTCCTTTGCAGTACTGGAGTCTGTAGCCCGTATTGTGGCAGCAGGTGGTGACTATAAGAAGATTCGATTCACATTCCAGGAATATTTCCGCAGAATGTCAGAGGATCCGAAGCGTTGGAGTCAGCCATTCAGTGCACTTTTAGGTGCATATCAGGCACAGATGAAGTTTGGTTTGCCATCCATCGGCGGAAAGGATTCTATGTCAGGAACCTTCAATGAGATTGATGTTCCTCCTACATTGGTTTCTTTTGCAGTGGATGTGGCGAGAGAAAAAGATATTATCACACCTGAGTTCAAGAAGGCAGGGGACAAGCTGGTATTCTTCCACGCAAAGAGAGATGAATATGACTTGCCGGATTATGAGCAGGTGATGAAACTTTATGAGGCAGTTCACACATTGATTCAGAAGGGTGCCATTGCATCAGCGTATGCATTAGATGCTTACGGATTTGTTGCAGCAGTATCCAAAATGGCATTTGGTAATAAACTGGGTGTGACTGTGGATGAGACGGTGACAAAAGAAGAACTGTTTAACAATGCAGTTGGCTCTTTGGTGGCAGAGTTAAAGGGTGATACCTTATCTGTTGTAAAAGAAGTTATGGATGCAGCAGGCCTTACAGATGATTATGCTGTTGTGGGTGTTGTAAATGACCAGAAAAAATTTGTCTACAAGGATGTGGAAATTTCTATGGAGGATGCCTTAAATACCTGGACGACTCCATTGGAAAAGGTATTCCCTACCAGAGTGACGGAGGATAAGAGCGAAATCAATACCGGACTTTATCAGGCAAAGGAGATTTATGTCTGCAAAAATAAGGTGGCAAAACCTAAGGTGTTTATTCCGGTATTCCCCGGCACGAACTGCGAGTATGACAGTGCAAAGGCGTTTGAGAGAGCCGGCGCAGAACCGATTGTAAAGGTGTTTAAGAATTTATCTGCAGAGGATATCCGTGATTCTGTGGATGAGTTTACAAAGGCTATTGCCCAGTCTCAGATGATTATGTTCCCAGGCGGATTCTCAGCAGGAGATGAGCCGGAGGGAAGTGCAAAGTTCTTTGCAACTGCATTTAGAAATGCCAAGATGAAAGAGGCGGTTATGGACCTTTTGAACCAGCGTGACGGATTGGTTCTTGGTATCTGTAACGGATTCCAGGCGTTGATTAAGTTGGGACTGGTACCTTATGGTGAGATTCATACCCAGCAGGCAGATGCACCGACGCTTACTTACAATACAATCAACAGACACATTTCAAAAATGGTATATACCAAGGTGGTTTCAAATAAATCTCCATGGCTGGCTCAGGCAGAATTGGGTCGGACTTACTGCAATCCGGCTTCTCACGGCGAGGGTCGTTTTGTGGCAAACAAGGAATGGTTGGACAAGCTCTTTGAAAACGGACAGGTAGCAACACAGTATGTCAACAATGAGGGTGTTGTATCTATGGATGAAGAGTGGAATGTCAACGGTTCTTATATGGCAATCGAGGGTATTACCAGTCCGGATGGACGTGTGCTTGGTAAGATGGCACATTCAGAGAGACGGGGTGACTCTGTTGCAATCAATATTTACGGAGAACAGGATATGAAAATCTTTGAATCCGGTGTTTCATACTTTAAGTAAAAGAAAAGGGCTTTTTATCTTCGGATAGAAAGCTCTTTTTGAAAAATAACCACAAAATGTGGCGACGTATCTTGCAATAGGCCACATCTTGTGGTAACATACTATAAGTTTAGGCATTTTTACAAATAACAGATATTAGAAACGAAAGGACAGGGCAAAAGATGAGAGCATTTCTTATTCTAGAAGATGGAACTGTGTTTACCGGTGAGAGTATAGGCTCCACCCGTGAAGTAATCAGCGAAATTGTATTTAACACCTCTATGACAGGCTATTTGGAAGTGTTGACAGATCCCTCTTATGCAGGGCAGGCAGTAGTTATGACCTATCCGTTAATTGGTAATTATGGAATCACACCGGATATGGAATCTAAGAGACCATGGGTGGATGGATACATTGTCAGAGAACTCAGTAGAATTCCAAGTAACTTCCGAAGCGAAGGAACCATTCAGGATTTCTTGAAAGAAAACGATATTCCGGGAATCAGTGGAATTGATACCAGAGCGTTGACAAAGATTCTTCGTGACAAAGGTACTATGAACGGAATGATTACCACAAATGAAGATTACAATCTGGATGAAATCATTCCAAAGTTAAAGGAATATACCGTAGGGGATGTGGTGTCAAAGGTTACCTGTACAGAAAAGTCTGTGTTAAAACCTTTTGAGGCAAAATCCGTGCTTCCGGAAAATCAGGGAATGGCAGGAGCTCTTGCTGCAAATAAAACCTATAAAAAGAATTATAGAGTTGCTCTGTTAGATTTCGGTGCAAAGCAAAACATCGCCAATTCATTGAGCCGACGGGGATGTGAGGTAACCATTTATCCTGCACATACTTCGGCAGAGGAAATTCTTGCAGATCATCCTGATGGAATTATGCTTTCCAACGGACCGGGAGACCCGGAGACCAATGTTGCCATTATTGAGGAAATTAAGAAGCTGTATGCATCGGACGTTCCGATTTTTGCGATTTGTCTGGGACATCAGCTGATGGCTCTTGCCAATGGAGTTCCAACCCATAAATTGAAGTACGGACATCGTGGTGGCAATCATCCGGTAAAGGATTTGGAGACAGGCCGTGTATATATTTCGTCTCAGAATCACGGATATGTGGTAGATACAGATAACTTGGATGAAAGTGTTGCAGTACCGGCGTTTACCAATGTAAACGATGGCACCAACGAAGGCTTGAAATATGTTGGCAAAAACATTTTTACAGTGCAGTTCCATCCTGAGGCTTGCCCTGGCCCACAGGATAGCGGATATTTGTTTGATCGATTTATAGAAATGATGGGAGGTGACCGGTAATGCCAAGAAATATGGATATCAAAAAGGTTTTGGTAATTGGATCAGGTCCAATTGTAATCGGACAGGCTGCTGAGTTTGACTATGCAGGAACACAGGCATGCCGATCATTAAAAGAAGAAGGGGTGGAAGTTGTATTGGTTAACTCCAATCCGGCTACCATCATGACTGATAAACAAATCGCAGATGAGGTTTATATTGAACCATTGACCGCCAAGGTTTTAGAGCAGATTATACTGAAGGAAAAGCCGGACAGTGTATTGCCTACACTGGGTGGACAGGCAGGATTAAATCTTGGTATGGAATTGGCAGAATCAGGATTTTTGGAGGAACATGGCGTAAAGCTTATCGGTACAACAGCAGAGACGATTTTCAGAGCAGAAGACCGACAGGCGTTTAAAGATACTATGGAGAAAATCAACGAGCCTTGTGCGGCATCTATGGTGGTTAATAACGTGGAAGACGGTATTAAATTTACCAATACCATTGGTTATCCTGTAGTGCTTCGTCCTGCATTTACTCTTGGTGGTAGCGGTGGCGGAATCGCCCATAATGAGACAGAGCTGGTGGACATTCTTTCCAACGGTTTGCGCCTGAGCCGTGTGAATGAGGTTTTAGTAGAGCGTTGTATCGCTGGATGGAAAGAAATCGAATATGAAGTAATGAGAGATGCGGCCGGAAACTGCATTACTGTTTGTAATATGGAAAACATTGACCCGGTTGGTGTTCATACAGGTGATTCCATTGTTGTTGCACCTTCTCAGACGTTGGGAGATAAGGAATACCAGATGCTTAGAAGCTCTGCATTAAATATTATTTCTGAATTGGGAATTACTGGTGGATGTAACGTGCAGTATGCCCTTCATCCGGAGACCTTTGAATATTGTGTTATTGAGGTAAACCCTCGTGTAAGCCGTTCTTCTGCATTGGCATCAAAGGCAACAGGATATCCAATCGCCAAGGTGGCGGCAAAGATTGCCTTGGGATATACCCTGGATGAGATACCAAATGCCATCACAGGAAAGACCTATGCTTCCTTTGAACCTATGCTTGACTACTGTGTGGTAAAAATCCCACGTTTGCCATTTGATAAATTTATCACTGCAAAGAGAACACTGACCACACAGATGAAAGCTACCGGCGAGGTTATGAGTATCTGTAATAACTTTGAGGGTGCATTGATGAAGGCTATTCGTTCTCTGGAACAACATGTAGACTCTCTTATGAGCTACGATTTCGGCAATCTGACAGATGCAGAGTTGGAAGAACAGCTTCATGTGGTGGATGACAGAAGAATCTATGTGATTGCAGAAGCCCTTCGCAGAGGTGTTTCTTATGAGCACATTCATGATATCACCAAGATTGACATCTGGTTTATTGACAAGATTTCTGTTCTGGTTGAGATGGAAAACCGATTAAAGACAGAAGAACTTACGGTGGAACTGTTAAAAGAAGCAAAGCGTATTGAGTTCCCGGATAACGTTATTGCACAGTTGACAGGAAAGACTGCCACAGAAATCAGAGACATGCGTTATGCAAATGACATTGTGGCAGGATTTAAGATGGTGGATACCTGTGCGGCAGAGTTTGAGGCTTCCACTCCATATTATTACTCTGTATTCGGAAGTGAGAACGAAGCGGTTGAGACCAATCCAAAGAAAAAGGTACTGGTACTGGGTTCCGGTCCAATCAGAATCGGTCAGGGTATCGAGTTTGATTATTGTTCTGTACACAGTACATGGGCGTTTTCAAAGGAAGGGTATGAGACCATTATTGTAAACAACAATCCGGAGACAGTTTCTACCGATTTTGATATTGCAGACAAGTTGTACTTCGAGCCTTTGACCGAAGAGGATGTGGAAAACATTGTTCGCTTTGAAAAGCCGGACGGAGCAGTGGTTCAGTTTGGTGGACAGACTGCGATTAAGTTGACAGAAGCCCTGATGAAAATGGGAGTTACCATTTTGGGAACAAAGGCTGAGGATGTAGATGCAGCTGAGGACAGAGAATTGTTTGATGAAATTTTGGAGCAGACTCAGATTCCTCGTGCTTCCGGCGGAACCGTCTTTACTGCAGAAGAGGCAAAGAAGGTTGCCAATGAAATCGGATATCCGGTATTGGTTCGTCCGTCCTATGTTTTGGGTGGACAAGGAATGCAGATTGCGTTTAATGATGATGAGATTGATGAGTTTATGGAAATCATCAACCGTATTGCGCAGGATCATCCGATTTTGGTTGATAAATACTTACAGGGAAAAGAAATCGAAGTGGATGCGGTTTGCGACGGAACAGACATTTTGATTCCCGGTATTATGGAGCATATTGAGCGTACCGGTGTACACTCCGGAGATAGTATTTCCGTTTATCCGGCGCATACCATCGGACCGGAAATCAAGGCAAAGATTACAGATTATACCCAGCGTCTTGCAAAGGCATTGCATGTAGTGGGATTGATTAATATTCAGTTTATTGTTATGGACGGAGAGGTTTATGTAATCGAGGTAAATCCACGTTCTTCCAGAACGGTTCCGTATATCAGCAAGGTAACCGGTATTCCGATTGTGGACTTGGCTACAAAGGTGATTATCGGAAATACGTTAAAGGGAATGGGATATACACCGGGATTACAGCCGGAAGCAGAGTATGTGGCAGTTAAAATGCCGGTATTCTCCTTTGAAAAGCTTCGTGGTGCAGAAATTTCTCTGGGACCTGAAATGAAATCTACCGGAGAATGTCTTGGTATTGCAAAGACCTTTGACGAGGCTCTTTACAAAGCATTCTTGGGGGCAGGTATTGTTTTGCCGAAGCATAAGCAGATGATTATGACAGTTAAGGATGCAGACAAGCCGGAAGCGGTAGATGTGGCAAAGCGTTTTGCAGCATTGGGTTATAAGATTTATGCCACAAGAAGCACAGCAAAATATTTGCAAGAGCATGGAGTGGATGCCCTTTGGGTGAACAAGATTACCCAGGAGTCTCCAAATGTGATGGATTTGATTTTGGGACACAAGATTGACTTGGTCATCGATACACCGACCCAGGGACACGGGGATAAGACCCGTGACGGTTTCCTGATTCGTAGAAATGCCATTGAAACCGGTGTTCACTGTATTACCGCTATGGACACAGCAAATGCATTGGCCACCAGTTTGGAATCTGCAACCGATAAATTTACCCTTGTGGATATTGCAAAGGTGAAAAATATTTAGTGGTGATTTCTTTTTATAATCCTAGAAAAGTACTAGGAAAATAGAAAAAGATATATTAGAATAATGCTGTGGAATTTTGCCACAGCATTATTTTTGATTTAGGGAAAAAAGATGAATTTACTGAGAGAATATTTAAAAGAAAATACGTTATTTACAGATGGGGCTATGGGGACTTATTACAGCAGTCAGTTCCCGGATGAGGATATTCTGGTGGAAAAAGCCAACACATTATATCCGGAACACATTGTGGACATTCATATGGAGTATCTTCAAAGTGGGGCAAGGCTGATTCGGACCAATACCTTTGCTACCAATGGTGGTTTTTTTGAGGGAGAGCAGGAGATAAAAGAAAACATAGAAGCCGGATATGCACTGGCAAAACAGGCGATAGATACCTTCTGCGCCCAAAATGGGGAGAACCCTAAGGATTATTTTATTGCCGCTGATATTGGAACGATATTTGATTTGGGGCAAAAAGATGAGAGTGCAGTGCTGAAAGAATACCGATTTATTGTAGATTGTTTTCTATCAGCCGGAGCAGAGGTGTTTTTGCTGGAGACCCAGTCGGATGTGTACTACGTCAATGATATTGTGGAATATATCAAATCAAAGAATGCAGATGCCTTTGTGATTGTGACATTCTCCTTTGATAAGACAGGATATACAAAATCAGGACTTCGCTTTGAGCGTATGATTCGTCTGATGAACGAAAATTCTCTGATTGACGGTTATGGGTTGAATTGTGGAGTGGAAGCGGCACATATGTACCAGATGTTAAAGAATGTGATTTTTCCGTCGGAGAAACCGATTTTTGCCCTTCCAAATGCAGGGTATCCATATCAATTGAGAGGAAAAACCATCTATGGAAAAAATGCGGGATATTTTTGTAAGATGCTTACAAATATCTTTGCATTGGGGATAGACGCCATTGGTGGTTGCTGCGGAACCACACCGGACTATTTTGGAGATTTGTATAAAGAACTGGGAAGCAGACAAAAGCCAAAAAAAAATATAGGCTCTCTGGATGAGACGGTAGTGACAAGGACAGAATCAGATTTTTGGAAGAAACTGCACAGTGGTGAGAAGCCTATGGTGGTGGAATTGGATCCACCTTCGGATTTGTCGGTAGAGAAAATTCTCGATGGGGCGGAGTTGTTAAAGGAACACAGGGTGGATTTGTTGACCCTGTCAGATTCTCCTATGGCCAGAAGCCGTATGGATGCCTCTTTGTTGGGACAGCGTGTTCAGAGAGAAGTGGGAATCTCGGTGATGCCTCATATCAGTTGCAGAGACCGAAATATTATATCCCTTCGAGGTACTATGCTGGGAGATTATATCAATGATATCAAGCATTTTCTGATAGTTACCGGAGATCCGGTGACAAAAAATGACAGAAGTACAATTACCCAGGTGTTTGATTACAACTCCATCAAGTTTATGGGATTGATTCAGGAGATGAATGAGGATCAGTTTGCCAGTGACAAGGTTGTCTATGGCGGGGCTTTAAATTATCACGGAGTCAATATCGATGCCATTGTCAGACGGATGGAATCCAAGATGAAACAGGGCTGTTCCTTCTTTTTGACGCAGCCGATTTACAGCGATGAGGATGTGGAGAGGATAGGACAGCTTCGGGAAATGACCGGGGCAAAGATTCTCGGAGGCATTATGCCGCTGGTCAGCAGGAAAAATGCACTGTTTATCGCCAACGAAATGCCGGGTATGCGAGTGCCGGATGAGATTGTGGATGCATATGGAGAAAATATGACCAGGGAGGAAGCAGAGAAGGTTGCTGTTTCTGTTTCTTTGGAAATTGCAAAAAAATTAGAGAATGTAACAGACGGATATTATTTTATGACACCGTTTAACCGGGTGTCTTTGATATGCAGAATTATTGATGAAATCAGACGGGGATAGAAATTATGACAAAGCAGGATTTGATGACATTATTTGAGCAGGGACCGGTTATTCTGGATGGAGCAACCGGCTCCAATCTTATGGCAAAAGGAATGCCTATGGGGGTGTGCCCGGAGGCATGGATTTATGATCATAAAGAGGCGATTGTATCTTTACAGAAAGAGTATGTGCAGGCAGGAACGCAGATTTTGTATGCCCCTACATTTACTGCAAACCGAATCAAATTGGAGGAGTATGGTGCCCAGGACCGCTTAGAGGAATTAAACCGGGCAATGGTGCGGTACTCCAGAGAGGCGGCCCAGGGAAAGGCGTATGTGGCAGCGGATTTGACTATGACGGGACAGCAGCTATATCCGGTGGGGGATTTAGAGTTTGAAACCTTGGTGGATGTATATAAGGAACAGTTGCAGGCGATTTTAAAGGAAGGCGTGGATCTGATTGTTGTGGAGACCATGATGAGCCTTCAGGAGTGTCGTGCGGCTCTTTTGGCCTGCAAGGAGACCTGCGATTTGCCGGTGATGATAAGTCTTACCTACAACGAGGATGGGAGAACTCTGTATGGTACAGAGCCCAGCACCGCTATGATTGTTTTACAGAATATGGGAGCGGATGTGGTAGGAATCAACTGTTCCACTGGACCGGAAGATATGATTCATCTGGTGGAGGAAATGGCTGTTTATGCAGATATTCCTATGTTGGTTAAGCCAAATGCCGGGATGCCGGAATTGGAAAACGGAGAGACTGTATACAAAATGACCCCGGAGGAGTTTGCTACTTCCTGTGAGAAACTGTTGGATGCGGGAGCTTCTTTTGTGGGAGGTTGTTGCGGAACCACACCTAAGCATATAGAGGCTTTGGCTAAGAGAGTTAAAGGAAGAAAAAATCCGGCGATTCAGGTGAAACATATGCCAGTAATCACATCGGAACGTCAGAATGTTTCTGTGGATGTGGACGGAAAGTTTATGGTGGTGGGAGAGCGAATCAACCCTACCGGTAAAAAGGCCCTTCAGGAGGAACTGAGAGCCGGAAGTATGAAGATGGTGCGGGAGTTTGCCGCAGCCCAGGAACAGGCGGGGGCGTCTGTTTTGGATGTCAATATGGGAACCAACGGTATTGATGAAAAGGCAATGATGTTGGAGGCCATTTATGAAGTGACTACCACAGTGGATTTGCCTCTTTGTATTGATACTAGCTATGTGGATGTGATGGAGGCGGCTCTTAGAGTTTATCCAGGGCGAGCCCTGATTAACTCCATTTCCTGTGAGCCGGAAAAGATGGAAAAACTTCTCCCTATTGCAAAAAAATATGGGGCAATGTTTGTTTTACTACCTCTTTCCCAGGCGGGACTTCCGAAAGATTTACAGGAAAAGAAGGACAACATTAAAAAGATTTTAGAGGCAGCAAAAAAAGTGGGACTGTCATCCAAAGATGCCATTGTGGATGTGCTGGTCACCACAGTGGGGGCAAATCCTACCGCAGCCTTAGAGTGCTTTGAAACCATATCCTATTGCAAGGATGAATTGAATCTTCCTACCATTTGCGGACTTTCTAACATCTCCTTTGGTATGCCGCAACGTACTTTTGTAAACACGGCATTTTTAAATGTTGCCATTTCAAAGGGGCTGACTATGGCTATCGCAAATCCATCCCAGGAATTGTTGATGTATACAGCCTTTGCCAGTGATTTGTTATTGGCAAAAGAGGGGGCATCTGAGAGATATCTGGAGGCGGTACCTGCAGCGGCTATGAAGATGACCAAGGCAGATGCAGGTTCGTCAAAGAAGGAACAGTCAGAGGAAAAGAAGGAACATCCGATTTTCGAGTGTGTGGTAAAGGGAGATAAGGCCAGTATTGTTTTCTGTGTTCAAAAAGCGATTGAGGAGGGAATGCATCCCTCAGACATTATAGAAACCTACCTGATTCCTGCGATTAACCGGGTGGGAGATTATTATGACCAAAAGAAATATTTCCTGCCACAATTAATCGCCGGTGCAAATGCTATGAAAGAGGCAATGGAATATTTAGAACCTTTGCTTGTGGGAGATGATGACAGTGAGCCAAAGGCCACCATTGTGTTTGCCACAGTGGAGGGGGATATCCATGATATCGGAAAGAATCTGGTGGTTCTGATGCTGAAAAACTATGGCTACCGGGTGATTGATATGGGAAAAGATGTTCCGGCGGAGCACATTGTTGATACAGCTATCAAAGAGAATGCGGCGGTGATTGGATTATCGGCGTTAATGACCACCACAATGATGCGGATGAAAGATGTGGTGGATTTGGCAAAACAAAAAGGTTGCCGGTCAAAAATCATTATCGGGGGTGCCTGTATTACAGAAAGTTTTGCAGAGGAAATCGGAGCAGATGGGTACTCATCAGACGCATCGGATTGTGTGAAACTGGTGTCAGAAATGATTGATGGATAATTTTTGCAAAAAAATAAAAAAAGTGTTGACGAAAGATTTGAAATATAGTATATTAATCTTCGGTCGCGGTAAACGACTTATCGAATGGGATCTTAGCTCAGCTGGGAGAGCATCTGCCTTACAAGCAGAGGGTCACAGGTTCGAGCCCTGTAGGTCCCATTTACACTTTTTATATATGGCGAGATGGCTCAACTGGCTAGAGCGTCCGGTTCATACCCGGGAGGTTGAGAGTTCAAGTCTCTCTCTCGCTACTTTGTTTACAAGGTCGGACATAAGTTCGGCCTTTATTTTTTCATTTTATTGTGGAGGATGGTTAAGGTCAATGCGAATTGGTTCAGGGTATGATGTGCATAAGCTGGTAGAGGGAAGAAAGTTAATCTTAGGTGGTGTTGAGATACCCCACACCTTAGGACTTTTAGGTCATTCAGATGCGGATGTTTTGTTACACGCTATTATGGATGCTTTATTAGGTGCGGCCGGTTTAGGAGATATTGGTAAACATTTCCCGGATACAGATGATGCCTACAAAGGAGCATCCTCTATGGATTTGTTGCAAAGAGTCAGCGAATTGATTTCAGAAAAGGGTTATGTGGTAGGAAATATTGACGCCACAGTGATAGCACAAAAGCCAAAGCTTCGTCCTTATATCGACCAGATGGAGGAAAATGTTGCTAAGGTCCTTGGAATTTCTAAAGAGCAGGTAAACATCAAGGCTACCACGGAGGAGCATTTGGGATTTACCGGAAGAGAAGAGGGGATTTCATCTCAGGCAGTTTGTATTCTGGAAAGTTTTTTTGAATCCAGTATGATGGTGGCAGATTCCGGTAGAAATTGCGGAAGCTGTCCGGGATGCGGAAAGTAGAATCTTTCTTGACAAATAAATCTAATCTGCATAAAATAGCAAAGTGAAAGACAGTGAACGGAAAGAGTAGGATGGATACCTGTCAGAGAGAACCGATATTAGCTGGGATTCGGTTTCAGGGAGTTTGTTTGAAAGTGCGTCCGGGAGTCGGCTGAGTGAAAGAAAGTAGTTTGGCCCGTGTACACGCGTTAAGTGTTTGAGAGAAATCAGCTTGTCTGATTTAATTAGAGTGGAACCGCGGATAACTTCGTCTCTATAATATATAGAGATGAAGTTTTTTTATATAAGGAGTAAAAATGTTTCAGCATTATCGAGAAGAATTTCAAATTATTAAAGAGAGAGACCCATCCATTAAAAGTCCGATGGAAGTGATGCTCTACCCCAGTTTTAAAGTGATGCTCAGTTATCGCAGGGCACACAAATTATATTTGAAAGGACATTATTTTCTTGCCAGATGGATATCCCAACGGGCAGCCAGAAGAACCGGAATCGAGATTCATCCCGGGGCAAACATCGGAAAAGGATTTTTTATTGATCATGGTACCGGAGTGATTATCGGTGAGACTACAATTATAGGAGATAATGTCACCCTTTATCAGGGGGTGACATTAGGTGGTACCGGCAAGGAAACCGGCAAGAGACACCCCACATTAGAGGATAATGTTATGGTCAGCGCAGGAGCAAAGGTTATCGGCTCCTTCACTGTAGGAAAAAATTCAAAGATTGGCGCGGGCAGTGTGGTAATCGAGGAGGTTCCCCCGAACTGTACAGTGGTAGGGATTCCGGGAAGAATTGTGCGACAGAACAATGAAAAAGTTCCCGCCAGCGATATGGACCAGATTCACTTGCCTGACCCGGTAAAGGAAGACATCAGTGTATTACAAAAGGAAAATTCGGAACTGGTGAACCGGGTATTGGAATTAGAAAAGGAATTGGCAGAAATCAAGAAAAAGATGTAAGGAGAACAGGATGAAAATTTACAACACTTTGACCAGAAAAAAAGAGGAGTTTGTTCCCATTGAAGAAGGAAAGGTTCGCATGTATGTCTGCGGACCTACCGTTTACAATTATATTCATATCGGAAATGCACGTCCTATGATTGTGTTCGACACTGTGCGAAGATATATGGAGTATGTGGGCTATGATGTGAACTATGTTTCCAATTTTACGGATGTAGATGACAAAATTATCAAGAAAGCCATTGAGGAAAACAGCACGGCGCAGGAAGTTTCTCAGCGTTTTATCGCTGAGTGCAAAAAGGATATGGCGGATATGAATGTGAAGCCAGCTACCACACATCCTCAGGCAACTCAGGAGATACAGGGAATGATTGATATGATTTCCACTCTGATTGACAAGGGTTATGCCTATGTGGTTTCAGATGGTACCGTTTATTACCGCACAAGAAAGTTTGAATCCTACGGAAAACTTTCCCACAAAAATTTAGATGATTTGGAAGCCGGGCACAGAAGTATCGGTGTGGTTGGAGACGAGAAGGAAGATGATTTTGATTTCGTTCTCTGGAAGCCAAAGAAGGATGGAGAACCTTATTGGGAGTCACCTTGGTGTCAGGGACGTCCGGGTTGGCACATTGAATGTTCTGTTATGTCAAAGAGATATTTGGGGGATGAAATTGATATTCATGCCGGCGGAGAGGATTTGATTTTCCCTCATCATGAAAACGAAATTGCCCAGAGCGAGGCGGCCAACGGAGTTACCTTCTCCAGATATTGGATGCACAACGGATTCTTAAATATTGACAATAAAAAGATGAGTAAGTCATTGGGAAATTTCTTTACTGTTCGGGAAATTGGTGAGAAATATGACCTTCAGGTTTTGCGTTTCTTTATGTTGCAGGCTCATTATCGCAGCCCATTAAACTTTAGTGCCGAACTTATGGAGGCTGCAAAGAATGGACTGGATAGAATTCTCACAGCAGCATCTCATTTGAAGTTTTTAGAAGAGAATGCAAAGACAGAGGAACTTTCCGGGGATGAAAAAGAAAAACTCCAGGAGAGTGAGAAGTTCATTCAGAAATTTAAAGATGCTATGGAGGATGACTTTAATACTGCAGATGCAATCTCAGCGGTGTTTGAATTGGTAAAATACATTAACCAGAATACAAATGAGGATTCCTCTAAGGAGTATGTAGAAGGACTCTATGATGTTTTGGAGCAGCTCTGCGATGTACTGGGAATTATTGTGGCTCCGAAAGAAGAGATTTTAGACGCTGAGATTGAAGAGATGATTCAGGCGAGACAGCAGGCGAGAAAGGAAAAGAATTTTGCCAAGGCAGATGAAATCCGCGACGCGTTGCTGGCTAAGGGTATTGTGCTGGAAGATACCAGAGAAGGGGTAAAATGGAAAAGAGCATAAACCAACAGATAAAGGAAACCTTCGGTGTGGATTCGGTGGATATCAGAACCTATTCACCGCTGACACTGGCGTATATCGGTGATGGGATTTTTGATTTGGTGATTCGGACGCTGGTGGTGGGAAAAGGAAATACTTCAGCCAATCAACTGCACCAGAGAACCAGTCATATTGTTAAGGCCCATTCCCAGGCTATTATGGCAGATGCTTTGGCAGAGATTATGACCCCTCAGGAACAGGATGTTTATCGCCGGGGGCGCAATGCCAAGTCTCATACTATGGCAAAAAATGCTACAGTGGCGGACTATCGCAGTGCTACAGGGTTTGAAGCGCTCATGGGGTATCTTTATCTCACGGAGCAGAGTGAACGTATGATGGAATTGATTTCCTATGCAATGAAACAATGTGGATTTGAACCTTAAATAGAAAGGAAAAAGAGTGGAAGAACAAAGTTTGACAATTGAGGGACGAAATTCAGTACTGGAGGCATTTCGCTCCGGAAAAACCATAGATAAACTATTTGTTTTAGATGGATGTATGGATGGCCCGGTAAAGACCATTTTGCGGGAAGCAAAAAAGAGAGATGTGATTATTCATTACGTTTCCAAGGAACGTCTGGACCAGATATCGGATACCGGTAAGCATCAGGGTGTTATTGCCTATGGAGCAGCTTATGCTTATGCTACAGTAGAGGATATTTTGGAACTGGCTGAGAAAAAAGGGGAGGACCCGTTTATCATCTTCTTAGATGGGGTGGAGGATCCTCATAATTTAGGAGCTATTATCCGTACAGCAAATCTTGCGGGAGCTCATGGAGTGGTTATTCCAAAACATCGGGCGGTAGGACTTACCGCTACCGTGGCGAAAACCTCAGCGGGAGCGTTGAATTATACTCCGGTGGCGAAGGTTACAAACCTCTCTAAGACCATTGAGATGCTCAAGGAAAAAGGAATGTGGTTTGTCTGTGCCGATATGGACGGAGAGTCTATGTATGATTTGAATCTGACAGGTCCGATTGGAGTAGTTATGGGAAATGAGGGCAGCGGTGTCAGCGAACTGGTAAAAAAACATTGTGATTTTGTGGCAGCTATTCCTATGAAGGGGGATATTGATTCTTTGAATGTATCAGTGGCTACCGGTGTGCTTACCTATGAAATCGTGAGACAGCGTTTATTAGCAAAGTAGAGGTTCCTATGAAAGACTATCAATTGCTTACGGATGAGGAAGTGGTTGCCGCGTATCGGGCGGGAGATTTTGAAGCAGTAGAGTATATTTGTAATAAATACCGAGGACTGGTTTCCAAATATGGAAAAAAATTTTTCATCAAAGGCGGTGAAGAACAGGATGTCATTCAGGAGGGGATGGTGGGACTGTTTAAGGCAATACAGGATTATAATGAAAATAAGCAGGTTCCCTTTAAGAAATTTGCGGAAATCTGTATCACCAGACAAATAATCAAAGCGATGGAGTCGGCGGACAGACAAAAAAATCAGCCGTTAAATTCCTATGTTTCATTTTCCGCCCAGGAGGAGCCCACCAATCAGGAAGTGGTAGAGTCGCTGTTGACAAATGAGGTGTTTAATCCGGAAAATATTCTGATTGATTCAGAAAAAACTCTGGATACCTTTGAAAAAATTGTAGAAATTCTAAGTAAGATGGAACTTCAGGTATTTCTCTATATGATGCAGGGGATGGATTATCATACGATTGCACAGAAGATGGACAAGAGTGAGAAAAAAATCGACAATGCTATACAGAGAATTCGACAAAAAGTAAGGCAGTTAATTGTTTAAGGTATTTTTGACAAAAATATTGTTTATTTTGTCGGAACGTGGTAGAATATCGACTATATTGGAGAATTTTGTGCAATGTTATTAAAAGTATTGGAGAACAAAACTGAAGAACTACCATCTCTGGATCGGTTTAAAATGTTGGGTGCTAAGATTGTGGGGGAAATGTCACATCCTTTCCTGGCAAGCTTTAATATCCGTAATCTAAAATATTTTAACGAAATCTATGGGACACAAAAGGGAGACTGGTTGATTGATCAGATGGTAGATTGTTTCTGCCGAAGCAACAGAAAGTGTATCTTAGGCAGTATGAGTTACGCGGATCATCTTTTGACCCTTTGTGAGGCAGGAGATAATTCCAAGGACGAAATCATGGAGTATTACCAGAATTTGACCAGAATCTTTTTGGAGCGGGTCAATGAGCGGTATGACAGAGCTAGCGTTATGGTGGAATGTGGTCTCTATATGATGAAGCCGGGAGATAGTTTTATTTATGCTCAGGACAATGCCAGATTTGCCCGCCGCAGTATCCGGCATAATTATTCCAATACCATTGGCTTTTACTCAGAGGAACTTCGTGAGAAGTCGGTAAAAAAAGCCAGTATCATTCCCAATTTTGAACATGCTATGGATTCCGATGGAATTCAGGTTTATTTGCAGCCAAAGTATTCCGTAAAAGAAGAAAAGGTGATTGGAGCTGAGGCGTTATCCCGTTTTTGTGATGAGGATGGACAGATTATTTCTCCGGCCTTGTATGTGCCTATTTTGGAACAGGCAGGTATTGTGTCCAGATTGGACTATCAGGTGTTGGAAAAAAGTGTGGCTCTATTAAAGAAATGGAAAAATGAGGGGCATGAGCTCTTCCCGATTTCTGTCAACTTATCCAGAGTGGATTTGATGGAAGATTCCTTTGTGGAGGAGTTGGATCAGTTGGTGGAAGCCTCCGGAATCGACAAGAGTTACATCGAGTTTGAATTGACGGAGACAGTATTGGCAAAGGACTTAGATGCCATTATTGCAAAGCTTAATATTCTTCGGTACAAGGGGTATCGTATAGCACTTGATGATTTTGGCTCCGGTTATAATTCCCTTTACGTGTTGGGACAGGTTCCGGCTAATGTTATAAAATTTGACCGTGGGTTTGTGTTACACTCCATTCAAAATCAGATGGGGATGACCATACTTTCCAATTTGGTTAATACATTTAAAGAGATTAAATTCGAGGTGCTTTGTGAGGGTGTGGAGACGGAAGCGGAGAAACAAAAGATTGTCTCCTGTGGTTGTGAAGTGATACAGGGATATTTGTATGACAAGCCTCTTCAGATTGAAGACTTCGAGCAAAAATACATTTATGCATAGAAATAAGGGTCAGACCTTTTGGTCTGATCCTTTTTGTGTAATAAAAACAAGTCTTCCATAGGAGAGAAAGGAAGAGGTGATTTGGCTGATAAGTACGCCCAGCAAAAAGGCCCGGAATCCAAATTGCCGAATAAAGAACATAATAAAAATCAGGCGTATGCCGGCGGCAAAGAGGCTGATGAAAAAGGTGTCCTTTGTGTTTCCAAGACCGTTGAGAATGCTGCTCATCGTGACCCCGAGAAAAAGAAAGGGACACAACCATCCAAGGGTTTTGATGTAAATGCCGGCCACCTGATTATGGAATATGGTCTCTCCGATAAAACCGCCGAAGCAGTAGAAGAAGAAGGCACAGGCAAAACCAAGGAGCATACATAGGGTAAATCCCAGGGAGACGCTGTGGCGGATATAGGAATTTTTCCCCTCTTCTTTCGCTCTGGATATGGAGGGAAGCAGCATAACGGCTATGGAGTTTGACAGTACGGTGGGAAAGAAAACCATTGGCACAGCCATACCACTGTAGATTCCATAGATGGATAAAGCCTGGGTATTGCTCAAACCGAAGCAAACCAGTTGCAAAGGAATCATTATGTTTTCAAAGCTGGTTAAAAAGGTGAGAGAAAGTCGGGTGGCCGTCACTGGTACAGCCATTTGAAACAGCTCCGGTAAAAATTTTTCCTTGATTGGTTTATGGCACTTCTCATGTGATTGAAAGGAAAGTACAGTTAGGTAATAGAGGGTGGCAGCCAGTTCACCTAACAGCAGACCATACATGGCATGGGTTTTTGTAAAGGGAGTATTTTCCTGTTGCAAAAGGTAGTAGATTCCAAAGACGCATCCCACTCGGATTAACTGTTCAATACATTGTCCGCAGGAGGGGATGATGGCTTTTTGCAAACCATAATAATAGCCGTTGATACATCCGTGGATACATTCTAAGGGAACGCAGAAGGCAAGGATTTTTAACAGCCCGGCAATGGCTGGCTCAAAAAAAATGTAGGTGGCAATGTAATCTGCTAATTGAAAGCATATCAGGGCGTAGCCTAAACCCAGAGACAGGGACACAGCGAGACCTGTGTACAGGTAGTTTTTCGCTTTTGCCTTTGAGGTTGCGCTGGCTCCGGCCACATATTTGGAGATGGCGGTGTGTATTCCGGAATTTGCCAGAGCAATGCCGATTCCAAGAAGTGGCATAGAAAGCTGGTAGAGTCCCAGTTCTTTTGCACCGATGGCACGGGATAAAAATATTTTATAATAAAAACCGATAAAACGGCATAGTAAACCGGAAAGGGTAAGACAGAGGGCACCAGCGTAAATGGGATGTTTACTTCTTTGCAAAACGGACCTCGGAAATGTGAGTTATAACAAGTATATGCCATAAAAGATAGGAAAAGAACTTGTGAAACATTAAGGTTATAAGGAACAAAAGAGAAAAAGTCAACAAATGTGAATTATTTTGTTGACATTAGGAGAAAGTCATGATAGTATAGTCCTTGCTTAAAAGTTCATAGAACTTCTTGTGTTGGTTTGTTCCAATACAAGCATAAGTCTCTATCCTTTGTAAGTCTCATAAAGTTGTAAAACGAGTCACTCTCCCCGAGTGGCTCGTTTTGCATTTAAAAATAAATGATTAAATAGAAAAAAATGTTGGAGTACGATTTTGAAATACGGCATACTCCGTAAAACCACAGTCCAAGAGCAATTCTGCCAGATGAGAAAACTCCAGGGCTACATGCCGGGGAGTGTGTGCATCGGCTCCGACGGTAATGAGAGCGCCGCCCAATTGACGATATCTTTTTAAAATAGAGAGGGAAGGGTTAGGCTCTGTTAATCCGCAACGATAGGAACCGGAGTTTACTTCCAGAGCTATGTCTTTTTTTATTATATAAGAAAGGATTGCATCTACAATTTCGGCGTAGGATCCATAGGTGTCATAGGCGGCATCCGGGTAGGGACCATATCGGAAGCAATAGTCCAGATGACCTACTGCATCAATGTTAGGAAACGCCTGTATGTTTTTTAGGATTGTCTCATAGTATTCTAAAAAAGCAGTATGTTCATCTCTGGTGGAAAAATACTTCGGATAATAAGGATCCAATCCATTGATGACATGGGTAGAGCCAATGACAAAATCAAAATTATTTGAAGAAAGTATTTCGTTGTATACATTTGTGAGTTGAGGCTGCAGACCTAGTTCAATGCCCTTTCGGATGGTAAGAGAAGAGGACTCTGTCTGGGCAAGAGACTGGATACTGTCCAGATATGCCGGAATATCCAAATCAAATAAGCCCGGTTCCTCCATATAATCTAAATCCAGATGATCAGTAAAGGTAATGCCAAGCAACCCTTTTTCTTTGGCGGCGGCAGCCATTTCCTTTGCCGGTATGTCGCAATCTCCTGAAAAAGAAGAGTGCATATGATTGTCCCATAATAAGCTCATAGGGAGCTCCTTTCCTGCGTACATTTTTTTCCTTATTATAGGAAATGAGAAACGCAAATTCAATAAATAGTGAAAAATTTATCAAAGTTAGAAATAATGGGTTGAAATTACGGAAAAAATTGGGTAAAATAAACTCAGTTTGGGAATAATAATTTCCTGGAACAGTATTTTATATCTTAGGAGGAATAGAAAATGGCAGTAAGAGTAGCTATTAATGGTTTCGGCCGTATCGGTCGTCTCGCTTTCAGACAGATGTTTGGCGCAGAAGGATATGAAGTTGTTGCAATCAATGACTTGACAAGCCCAAAGATGTTGGCTCATTTGTTAAAGTATGATTCATCACAGGGTAAGTACGCTTTGGCTGACACAGTATCAGCTGGAGAGGACTCTATCACAGTTGATGGTAAGGAAATCAAGATTTACGCTTTCCCAGATGCAAACAATTGCCCATGGGGAGAATTAAAGGTAGACGTTGTATTGGAGTGCTCAGGCTTCTATACAAGCAAGGAAAAAGCACAGGCTCATATCAATGCTGGTGCTCGTAAGGTTGTTATCTCTGCACCTGCAGGAAATGATCTTCCTACAATCGTTTACAATGTAAACCACAAGACTTTGACTCCAGATGACAAGATCATCTCAGCAGCTTCTTGTACAACAAACTGCTTGGCTCCAATGGCTAAGGCACTTAACGATGCTTTCGGTATCAAGTCTGGTATCATGAGCACAATTCACTCATACACAGGTGATCAGATGACACTTGATGGCCCACAGAGAAAGGGTGACTTGAGAAGATCTCGTGCAGCTGCAGTTAACATCGTTCCTAACTCAACCGGTGCTGCTAAGGCAATTGGTTTGGTTATTCCAGAATTGAACGGAAAGTTAATCGGTTCTGCACAGCGTGTTCCTTGCCCAACAGGTTCTACAACAATCCTTGTTGCAACAGTTGAGAAGTCTTGCACAGTTGAAGAAATCAACGCAGCTATGAAGGCAGCAGCTACAGAGTCATTCGGTTACAACGAAGATGAAATCGTATCTAGCGATATCATCGGAAGCACATATGGTTCAATCTTCGATGCTACACAGACAATGGTAGGCGAGGATAACTTGGTACAGGTTGTTTCTTGGTATGACAATGAGAACAGCTACACATCTCAGATGGTTCGTACAATTAAGTACTTCTCTGAGTTGGCATAGTAAACTACCAAGTCTTTTAATTTGACTCAAGATGGGTCCGGTCGTTTGGACCGGACCCTTTTTGTATATAATGAAAATGGAGGATTTAGTCATGGGTTTAAACAAAAAATCAATTGATGACATCAATGTTAAGGGCCTTCGTGTTCTTTGCAGATGTGATTTCAATGTTCCTTTGATTGATGGAAAGATTACAGATGAGAACCGTTTGGTTCAGGCACTTCCAACAATTAAAAAATTAGTGGCTGACGGTGGAAAAGTAATTCTTTGTTCACATCTTGGAAAGCCAAAGGGAGAACCGGTTCCTGAACTTAGCCTTGCTCCTGTAGCAAAGAGATTATCTGAGCTTCTTGGTCAGGAAGTAAAATTCGCACCAGACAACGAAGTGGTTGGCCCTAATGCCAGAGCCGCAGTTGAGGCTATGAAAGATGGCGATATTATTCTTTTGGAGAATACAAGATATCGTGCAGAGGAGACAAAGAACGGAGAAGCATTCTCTAAGGATTTGGCTTCTATCTGTGATGTGTTTGTAAACGACGCTTTCGGTACAGCACATAGAGCACATTGCTCAAATGTAGGTGTTACACAGTTTGTTGACACTGCTGTTGTAGGATATTTGATGCAGAAGGAAATTGATTTCCTTGGAAATGCAGTAGAAAATCCGGTACGTCCTTTCGTTGCTATTTTAGGTGGCGCAAAGGTTTCTTCTAAGATTCCAGTTATAGAGAACCTTCTTGACAAGGTTGACACATTGATTATCGGTGGTGGTATGGCATATACATTTATGGCAGCACACGGTGAGCCGGTTGGTAAGTCACTTCTTGAGGAAGACTACAAAGAGTATGCTCTTCAGATGGAGGAGAAAGCAAAGGCAAAGGGCGTTGAGCTTTTGATTCCAATCGATACAGTTGTTGGAGATGATTTCAAGAATGATTGTAATTTCAAGGTAGTTGGTCGTGGTGAGATTCCTGATGATATGGAAGGTATGGATATCGGACCAAAGACTTGTGAGTTGTTTACAAATGCAATCAAGAATGCAAAGACTGTTGTTTGGAACGGACCTATGGGATGTTTCGAGATGCCAAACTTTGCTAAGGGTACTATCGCAGTATGCGAGGCTTTGGCAGCAATTGACGGAACAACTATCATTGGTGGTGGTGATTCCGCATCAGCAGCAAATAACCTGGGATTTGGAGACAAGATGACTCACATTTCTACAGGTGGTGGAGCTTCACTGGAGTTCCTTGAGGGTAAGGAGTTACCTGGTGTTGCTGCAGCAAACGATAAATAAGGAGAAATACAATGGCAAGAACAAAGATTATTGCAGGCAATTGGAAAATGAACAAGACTCCTAGTGAGGCAGTTGCTTTGATTAATGAATTAAAGCCTTTAGTGGCAAACGATGATGTGGATGTTGTTTTTTGCGTACCGGCAATTGACATCATTCCGGCTGTAGAAGCAGCAAAGGGAACCAATATTCACATTGGTGCAGAAAATATGTACTTTGAGGAGAGCGGTGCCTATACAGGTGAAATTGCACCGGCTATGCTTACCGATGCAGGTGTTGAATATGTGGTATTGGGACACTCAGAGAGAAGAGAATACTTCGCAGAGACAGATGAGACTGTAAACAAGAAAGTCTTAAAGGCATTCGAGCATAGTATCACACCTATCATCTGCTGTGGAGAGTCTTTGACACAGAGAAAGCAGGGAATCTACATTGAGTGGATTCGTATGCAGATTAAGATTGCATTCCAGAACGTAACTGCAGATCAGGCTAAGAAGGCAGTCATTGCTTACGAGCCAATCTGGGCAATCGGAACCGGCGAGACAGCCACATCCGACCAGGCTGAAGAGGTTTGCGGAGCAATCAGAGAGTGCATCAAAGAAGTTTATGATGAGGCTACAGCAGAAGCAATCCGCATTCAGTATGGCGGATCTGTAAATGCAGGAAACGCAGCTGAATTGTTTGCAAAGCCTGATATTGATGGCGGACTTGTTGGTGGTGCTTCATTAAAGGCAGATTTTGGAAAGATTGTAAACTACAAATAAAGTAAGAGTTTATATGGGGTTAGGCCGTATGGTCTAGCCCCAATCTTTTATTGTACGGAAAAACTTTTTGTGATAGAATACCTCCGTAGGAGGAACAGAAAATGAAAATAAGAAAAATGGTTTGTCTGTTGGTTGCAGCCGTTGTTTTGGTTGGGTGTGGAAAGACAGAGAAAAAACCTACGACAGCACAGGAGCAGACAAAAAAAGAACCGATTCAATACGAAAAATTATCTGATGAAGAATTAGAAGTATATAGTCTGGACGGAGATGTAAAAGCCCAGATGGAAATAGCAAACCGATATGATTATGGCGCATCACTGACAGGTCATGATTTCAACAAGGCTAAAACCTATTATGAAATGGCTGCCGCACAAAACAATGCAGATGCCCAAAGGTGTCTTGGCTATATTTATTTAAATGGATGCCTTGGTGAACAGGACTTGGATAAGGCTATGGATTGGTTTCAGCAGGCTATAGCAAATGGCGATGATGATGCCTATGTAGGTGTGGGACGAGCTTATCTGGCAGGCTACGGAGAGGTAGACCAGCAAAAGGCAAAAGCCTTTGAAAACATTGATACCGCATATCAAAATGGGCGACCTGTTGGAGTATATTATATGGCATATCTTATGGAAATGGGATTAGGCGCCTCTGTAGATTACCCGAAGGCTATCGAACTGTACGAAAGTGTGGAAAAGATGGAGGATTTATCCATCTATGATGCCTTTATCAAAGATGCAGCGCAGACCCGTTTGGGAGTGATGTATGTGGAGGGCAAAGGTGTTGAACAAAATTATGACACAGCTCTTGAGTACTTCACAAAGAGTGCAAAAAATGACTATGCCATGGCGCAGTATTACATGGGACAGATGTATGAAAACGGTTATGGTGTAGACAAAAATTATGAGAAAGCCTTTGATTGGTATGTAAAAGCTGCAGAACAGGAGTATGCTCCTGCACAAAACCAGCTGGGATATCTTTATTATAAGGGAAATGGCGTGGACGCAGATGTTGATCAGGCCATTTATTATCACAAGCTTGCAGCCATGCAGGGCTATGCTGCAGCACAGATTAACTTAGGATACTTATATGAGAACGGAATAGGGGTAGAACAAAATAGTGAGACTGCATTGAAGTATTATGAGATGGCAGCACAGCAGGACAACGAGGGAGCTAAGGAAGCAGTAGCACGAGTTCAAAAGCAGATGAATGAAAAAAAATAATCATATGGTCGGCATCTGCGCCACGGTCTTTGTACTGATGGTGATTGGAGTAGTTTGGTATCTGTTATTTGGATACAGAATTGTTCCCAGACTGAAACTGAATGAGACTAGCAAAGTACAAGCAGATAAACCGCTTTTAGATATTTCCAATATTGATGAAGCGTATGATGCCATTTTAAATAAGAGTACAAACAACTTTATAGGGAGTCATCCTATTGATGAGAGCTTTCTGGGATGGTTTACCGGAAATTACAGTGTGGAGGCAGTGGAAAATATTGCCGCTTACGCAGAACTGGACAATGCCGATATCTGGTATGATGTGTCCGGGAGCAGTATCCATGTTCTTTGGTATAATTATTGCGCACAGACCGGATTGCAAGATTCTATAGATGAAAGAATTGTTGAAAAGAAGTGCGATTCTTCCTATCAGACAGTTCTTACTTTTACTGGGGATTTTTCTCTGGCGGAGGGGGTTGGAACCACCTCATACTTTCACAGTGTGGGGGATGATTTGACCCAATGTATCGATGGAACCCTTTTGAATGAGATGAATGCCAGTGACATTACAGTAGTTAACAATGAGTGTACGTATTCCACCAGGGGAACACCTCTGGTAGGAAAGGATTATCTGTTTCGGGCAGACCCCAAAACGGCGGAAAATTTAAAAGTGATGGGAACCGATGTGGTTGGACTTGCCAATAATCACGTATATGACTATGGTAGTGTGGGATTACTGGATACTCTTGAAAATGTACAAAAGTTGGATTTGCCTGTCATTGGTGCAGGCAAAAATATCAAGGAAGCCTCCGAGCCAATCTATTTTATAGCCAATGGAAAAAAGATAGCCATTGTGGCAGCTACACAGATTGAGCGAAGTACGAAATATACAAAAGAGGCCACAGAAGATTCTCCCGGGGTTCTAAAGACGTTACATCCGGAGAAATATTTAAGTGCAATTGCCCAGGCGAAGAAGAATGCAGATTATGTGATCTGTTTTGTACACTGGGGTACAGAGGGAACTCACCAATACGGAGTTGACCAGTACACTTTGGCAAAATCCTTTGTGGAAGCCGGGGCGGATGCCATTATAGGCGGACACACCCATTGTCTGCAAGGAGTGGATATGATACAGGGAGTACCGGTATATTATAGTCTGGGAAATTTTTATTTTTCTCAGGAGTCGGAGATGCCCTCAGATTACGATACTGCTATGACACAATTGATTATTGAGTCCGATGGAAGTATCCAGACAAAACTGGTTCCCTGCCATTTTTCGGCGGGTAAACTGTCTCTTGTAAAGGAACAGAGCCAGTTTCAACAGATTATAGGAGATGTTAATTCTTATTCGGATCATGCAAAACTGGATGAGAATGGCTATCTTGTTGAACAATAGAGGTTGAAAACTATGGTATTTTTTGGATATTGTGTCCATTGATTTTTGACATAATATCTTTAGAATAATATTAGAACTATTACAGTAAATGAAAGAGGAGAAAAAGATGAGTAAAAAGCCGGCAGTTTTAATGATTTTAGATGGTTTTGGCTTGAATGACAAACATCAGGCCAATGCAGTTTTTGAGGCAAAAACACCAAACATTGATGCTTTAATGAAGGAGTATCCTTATGTCAAGGGTTATGCAAGCGGACTTGCAGTAGGTCTTCCTGATGGACAGATGGGTAACTCAGAAGTTGGACATTTGAATATGGGCGCAGGACGAATTGTATATCAGGAATTGACCCGTATTACAAAGGAAATCGAAGATGGTACTTTCTTTGAAAATCCTGCTTTGTTAGACGCTATGAACAATGCAAAGGAAAACGGAAGTGCGCTTCACCTTTATGGATTGTTGTCAGACGGTGGTGTACACAGCCATAACACACATCTCTATGGACTTCTTGAGATGGCAAAACGTCAGGGATTGGATAAAGTATTTGTACATTGCTTCTTAGATGGACGTGATACAGCTCCGACCAGTGGTGTTACCTTTGTTGAAGAGTTAGAGCAGAAAATGAAGGAAATCGGTGTAGGCAAGATTGCCAGTCTTTGCGGACGTTATTACGCAATGGATCGTGATAACCGTTGGGATCGTGTGCAAAAGGCATATGATGCTTTGACTAAGGGCGAGGGCGTACAGGCCACAGATGCAGTCAGTGCAATGAAGGCATCCTATGACGCTGAGACCACAGATGAATTTGTACTTCCTACTGTGATTACAGAAAATGGTGCACCGGTTGGAAAAGTTCAGGATAAAGACAGTGTGATTTTCTTTAACTTCAGACCGGATCGTGCCAGAGAAATTACCAGAGCTTTCTGCGCAGATGAGTTTGACGGATTTGACAGAGGTGAGAGACTGGATGTGACATACGTATGCTTCACAGAGTACGATGTTACAATTCCAAATAAAGAAATTGCTTTCCACAAGGTAGAACTTCACAATACCTTTGGTGAGTTCTTGGCAAAGAACGGAAAGACTCAGGCGAGAATTGCAGAGACAGAGAAATACGCACATGTAACCTTCTTCTTCAACGGTGGTGTGGAAGAGCCAAATCCTGGTGAGGAGAGAATTCTTGTAAAGTCTCCAAAGGTTGCTACCTATGATTTGCAGCCTGAGATGAGCGCCTATGAGGTATGCGATCGTCTTTGTGAGGCAATCCGCTCTGACAAATATGACGTGATTATTATCAACTTCGCTAATCCGGATATGGTGGGACACACCGGAATCGAGTCTGCAGCAATTGCCGCAGTGGAAGCAGTGGATATCTGTGTAGGACGAGCAGTTGAGGCGTTAAAGGAAGTAGATGGTGTAATGTTTGTTTGCGCTGACCACGGAAACTGTGAGCAGTTGATTGATTATAAGACAGGAGAACCATTTACCGCGCATACAACCAACCCGGTACCATTTATTTTGGTAAATGCAGACGAGTCCTATGGATTACGGGAAAACGGATGTCTGGCAGACATTGTTCCTACATTGATTGAACTTATGGGTATGGAACAGCCGGAAGAGATGACAGGTAAATCACTACTGATTAAGAAATAAATAATTTAATAGGGAGGAAATATAAGATGAAACCAATGAAGGAAGGTAAAGTTCGCGAGGTTTATGACAATGGAGACAGCATCATTATGGTTGCAACAGACCGTATTTCTGCCTTTGATGTAATCTTAAAGAACAAAATTGTAGATAAGGGAACTGTGTTGACACAGATGTCAAAGTTCTGGTTTGACTTTACAAAGGATATTGTGCCAAACCATATGATTTCTGTAGATACAAAGGATATGCCGGAATTTTTCCAGAATGATGAGTACAAGGGAAAGAGTATGATGTGCAAGAAATTGGAGATGCTTCCAATTGAGTGTATTGTGCGTGGATATATCACCGGTAGCGGTTGGGCAAGCTACAAAGAAAACGGAACTGTCTGCGGAATTAAGTTGCCGGAAGGATTACAGGAATCAGAAAAATTGCCGGAGGCGATTTACACACCTTCCACAAAAGCAGAGATTGGTCTTCATGACGAAAATATTTCCTTTGAGAAATCTGTTGAGATTTTGGAGAAAATATATCCTGGAAAGGGCGCAGATTATGCCGCTCAGATTAAGGATTGCACCTTAAAACTTTACAATAAGTGTGCAGACTATGCGTTGACAAAGGGCATTATTATTGCAGATACCAAGTTTGAATTTGGTTTGGATGAGGACGGAAACGTAGTTCTTGCAGATGAAATGCTGACTCCGGACAGCTCCAGATTCTGGCCTTTGGATGGTTATGTTGCAGGAAAGGGACAGCCTTCTTTTGATAAGCAGTTTGTTCGTGATTGGTTGAAAGCAAATCCGGATAGTGATTATCTTCTTCCTGATGATGTAATTGACAAGACAATTGCAAAATACAAAGAGGCATATGAGATGCTGACAGGAAAGAAACTTGAGGCGTAGTAATAGAGAATAATTAGTTTAAAGGAGCAATTTATGAGTACAGACAGATACAACAGTCCACTTTCAGAACGTTATGCCAGCAAGGAGATGCAGTATATTTTTTCTCCTGACAAAAAGTTTTCCACATGGAGAAAATTGTGGATTGCTTTGGCAGAGACAGAGATGGAACTTGGGTTGAGCCAGGACGGAAAACCGGTTATCACTCAGGAAATGATAGATGAGATGAAGACCCATGTGAATGACATTAATTATGATGTGGCAAAGGCTAGAGAAGCACAGGTTCGTCACGATGTAATGAGTCATGTTTATGCCTATGGACAGCAGTGTCCTAAGGCAGCCGGAATTATTCACTTGGGAGCAACTTCATGCTACGTTGGAGATAATACAGACATTATTATTATGAGAGATGCGCTGTTACTGATTCGCAAGAAGCTTGTAAACGTAATAGCAGAGTTGGCTAAGTTTGCAGACAAGTATAAGGACATGCCTACCTTGGCATTTACTCATTTTCAGCCTGCGCAGCCTACAACGGTTGGCAAGAGAGCAACTCTTTGGCTTAATGAGTTTGTAATGGATTTGGAAGATTTGGATTATGTGCTTTCTACTTTGAAACTTTTAGGCTCCAAGGGAACCACAGGAACCCAGGCCAGCTTCTTGGAATTGTTCCAGGGAGACAATGAGACCATTGACAAGATTGATCCTATGATTGCCAAGAAAATGGGATTTGAAAAATGTTATCCGGTTTCCGGACAGACCTATTCCAGAAAGGTAGATACCAGAGTGTGCAATATTTTAGCTGGTATTGCAGCTTCTGCCCATAAGATGTCTAATGACATTCGTCTGCTTCAGCACTTGAAGGAAATTGAGGAACCATTTGAAAAGAGTCAGATTGGTTCATCTGCTATGGCATACAAGCGTAATCCTATGAGAAGTGAGAGAATTGCTTCCCTTTCAAGATATGTGATTATTGACGCTTTGAATCCGGCAATCACCTCAGCTACACAGTGGTTTGAGAGAACCTTAGATGATTCGGCAAACAAGAGACTTTCCGTTGCAGAGGGCTTCTTAGCCTGTGATGGTGTTTTAGATTTGTGCTTGAATGTTGTGGATGGCTTAGTGGTATATCCAAAGGTTGTCGAGAAGCGTTTGCGTAGCGAATTGCCATTTATGGCTACAGAAAATATTATGATGGACGCTGTAAAGAATGGCGGAAACCGTCAGGATTTACATGAAAAGATTCGTACTCTTTCTATGGAAGCAGGCAAGACTGTAAAGGTAGAAGGAAAAGAAAATAACCTTTTGGAATTGATTGCAGCTGATGATGAATTCCCAATGGGATTGGAAGAACTGGAAGCAACCATGCAGCCTGAGAAATATGTGGGACGTTCTCCGCGACAGGTAGAGAAGTATCTGGAAGAGGTTATTCAGCCAATCCTTGATGAAAATAAGGAGATACTTGGCGTGACAGCAGAGATTAATGTATAATCTTTTTACGGACAAGGGCGTTGCAACATAGACGTAAAAGTCGGTGGAAGTTTTTTCACCGACTTTTTGTATTATAGATAGGAGAAGGGAACATTTTTATTTATGCAAAGGATATCTTTAAATCGTAACCAACTAAAATACCTGGTAATTGTTGCTATGCTGATTGACCATATTGCATGGGCGTTTGTGCCACTGGCAAGTGGTTTAGGACAGTTGATGCATTTTATAGGGAGACTTACAGGACCTACCATGGGGTTTTTCCTGGCAGAGGGTTACATTCATACAAGGAACAAATTTAAGTATGGTATGAGATTGGGGATATTCTCATTGATTTCATGGATTCCCTTTAGTCTTTTTGAGGCAAATTATTGGCCGTCTATACATTTTAGTGTAATGTACACGCTGTTCTTAGGTTTTTTGGCCATGTGGATATGGGATAAGGGAAAATGCTCTGAAACAGTGAAATCGATTCTGGTGGCAGGGCTGATTTTACTATCCATACCCGGAGATTGGGCTATTTTTGACGTGGTGTGGCCGTTGGTTTTATTTCAATATCAGTACAATGAAAAAGAGAGAGGGCGAAAATATACTTTTTTGTGTCTGCTGGCAACTTTTTGCTTTTCCCTTGGGAGAGAACCCTGGTGGGCCGGAGTATTTAATTTGGGAATCATGATGGTTCCTTTGGTTTTGCGGTTCTTTTATAATGGCGAAAGGGGAAGTAATCATCCGTTTCACAAGTGGTTTTTCTATATCTTTTATCCGGTACATTTGTTGATACTATATCTACTGGCCCGGTATATTTTCTAGAGAGGATATGCTTCTTGAAAAAATAGAAATGAAAGTTTTGAAATGTCAACTTGCAAAAAGAACAAAAAATTGGATTTTTTCACGAAAAAATGGTGAAAAAATGAATTTTTATTTGTAAAAAAATCATTGCACTTTAGTGCTTTAAAGTATATAATGTGTCCTAGAATAGAAATGAGAGGAGAAAATCAAATGCAGTTTAAGAGTAGTTATTTACAGAGAGTTTATGATGGTCTTGAAAGCCGTAACGCTGAGCAGAAGGAATTCCTTCAGGCAGTTGCAGAAGTGCTTGAGTCATTGGAGCCGGTTGTTGCAGCAAACCCAGATTTGGAGAAATGGGGCATCATTGAGAGAATCGTTGAGCCTGAAAGAATTATCCAGTTTAGAGTTTCATGGGTTGATGACAATGGCAAAGTTCAGGTAAACCGTGGTTACAGAGTACAGTTTAACTCAGCAATTGGACCTTACAAGGGTGGTTTGAGATTACATCCATCTGTAAACCTTTCCGTTATTAAGTTCTTAGGCTTTGAGCAGATTTTCAAGAACAGCTTGACAACACTTCCAATCGGTGGTGGTAAAGGTGGTTCTGATTTCGATCCTAAGGGCAAGTCAGATATGGAAATTATGAGATTCTGTCAGGCATTTATGACAGAACTTTCAAAGCACATCGGTGCTGATACAGATGTTCCTGCCGGTGATATCGGTGTGGGCGGACGTGAGATTGGCTTTATGTATGGACAGTACAAGAGACTTCGTAACGAATTTACAGGAGTTCTTACAGGAAAGGGACTTACCTATGGTGGTTCTCTTGCCCGCACAGAGGCAACAGGTTATGGTGTATGCTACTACACAGAAGAAGCTTTGAAGTGCTTGAGAAACACAGATTTTAATGGCAAGACAGTTGCTGTTTCAGGTGCAGGTAACGTTGCTATTTATGCAATTCAGAAGGCTTATCAGTTGGGTGGAAAGCCTGTGACATGTTCTGATTCAACCGGTTGGATTTATGATCCGGAAGGAATTGATGTAGACTTGTTGAAGGAAGTTAAGGAAGTTAAGCGTGCTCGTTTGACAGAGTATGCTGCAGCTCGTCCATCAGCTGAGTACCATGAAAAGAAGAATGGTGAGCATGGTGTTTGGTCTGTTAAGTGTGACATTGCTCTTCCATGTGCTACACAGAACGAGTTGGATGAAAACGATGCTAAGATGTTGATTGACAACGGTGTTTTGGCTGTATGTGAAGGTGCAAATATGCCTTCTACACCAGAAGCTGTTGAGGCATTCAAGAAGGCAGGCGTTCTCTTTGGACCTGCTAAGGCTGCAAATGCAGGTGGTGTTGCCACATCAGCACTTGAGATGAGCCAGAACTCTGAGAGACTTCACTGGACATTTGAGGAAGTTGACGAGAAGTTACATCATATCATGGTTGGTATAGTACACAACTCTTTGGATGCTGCTGAGAAGTATGGTATGGAAGGTGATTTAGTTGCCGGAGCTAATATTGCTGGCTTTGAGAAAGTGGCTGAGGCTATGATTGCACAGGGCGTTGCATACTAAAATAACTGCAGAATTTATTTATAGAGGATCTTGGGATTTTCCCAGGGTCCTTTTTTGTTGCACATAAGACGAGGCAAAGACTCAAGAAATGCCTTTTGAATGAAACGGACTTGACATAACCTGCCAGTTAGATATAGAATATTGAAGTTAGATAAGACTAACAACAAGGTCAGGTAAAAAGGCGGAGCTATGAGTTTTGTAGAAATCAGCGGAATTAAAAAGCATTACGGAGAAGGAGAAAGCTTTGTCAATGTGTTAAATGATGTAAACATTGATATTGAAAAAGGAGAAATATGTGTTTTACTTGGGCCCTCCGGTTCCGGGAAGTCAACACTTTTGAATATTATTGGCGGAATTGATACAGCAGATGAAGGGTATATTGCCATTGATGGGGAAAAGACGGAGGATATGAGTGAAAAGAAATTGACTCAGTATCGCCGCACACATCTGGGTTACGTTTTTCAGATGTATAATCTGATTCCGAATTTAAATGTCAGGGAAAACATTGAAGTTGGAGCGTATCTGAGCAAAAATCCGCTGGATGTGGATGAGGTGATAAAAGGACTGGGACTTTATGAACATCGACATAAATTGCCATCCCAGCTTTCTGGGGGACAGCAACAGAGAACATCCATTGGCCGGGCACTGGTCAAGAACCCGGACATTCTTCTTTGTGATGAACCAACAGGAGCTTTGGATTACAAGACATCCAAGGAAATTTTAAGTCTGCTGGAGCACATTAATAAGACATATAACAATACCATTATTATAGTGACCCATAACGATGCCATTAAGAATATGGCTGACCGTATTATTAAACTGAAGGATGGTCAGATTCGTAAGAACTATCTGAACGAAGAAAAGATGGCAGTGGCAGATATTGATTGGTAATGAGGTGTTATGATGAAGAATCCATTAAATAAAAGATTTTTTAGGGAATTTAAACAGGATTTTGGAAAATATATTGTGATTTTTCTGTTTCTTGTTATGTTAATCAGCCTGGTTTCGGGATTTTTGATTGCGGATAACAGCGTAAAATAGGTCTATGATGAAGGTTTTGAAAAATACAATATAGAAGATGGTCATCTGGTCTTTGATAAATCCCCCGACAAAGACCTTCTGAGCAAGATAGAAAAGGATGCAGACATAACTTTTTATGATTTGCAGTACTTTGAGGAAGAAATTGGAAAAGATGGGGCGAATCTCCGGGTATATAAGCAGCGTGAAGATGTGGATCTGGTATGTACCATGTCAGGGAAGATGCCCCAAAAAACAAATGAGATTGCATTGGATCGTATGTTTGCGAAAAATGCAAATCTTTCCGTGGGAGACACCATTACTCTGAATAACAAAAAACTTCTTATCACAGGTCTGGTTGCCCTCCCGGATTATAGTTGTCTTTTTGAAAAGAACTCAGATATGATGTTTGATTCCATCAATTTTGGTGTCGGAATTATGACTTCCAATGGATTTGATGGGGTAAAAAGCAAGCACATTTCTTATAATCAGGCTTGGAAATATAATGAGAGTGTGAAAGGAGAAAAAAAAGAAAAATCCGATGATTTGCTGGATGTTCTGAAAAAAGACATTAAACAATATGATAAAGACATTGTGCAAAAACAGGTTGATGAGATGAAGGCAGAAGCAGAAAACTTGCAGAATCAATTAGAAGATGAGATGAAAAACGCTGCATCTACAATTTCTTCAAGGACAGAGCAGGCCACCACAAGTGCAGCAACAAATGCGGTTGCGGCATTGGATATGAACGATATGATGTCTTTGCAGTCAGTTCCCCAGGAGCAGATTCCTATGGCGGCCATGCAAATTGCGGCTACAAAACAGGGGATTTCCGTGGAAGAACTGGTCGCCAGAGAAATGGGAACAACCACAGCCGCATTGACGGACATGCAAAATGCAATGCAGGAATTGGAAAATACGGAAAATGCGGACAGTCAGGATTTGGATTTAGCTCCCCTTAACAATGTAGCAGACAAAGTTGACGCCACAGGGTTATACAACACATCAAACCTTCGCACGATAATCAGCCGGTTGGATGAACTCAGCAATCGAAAGATTGATGAGAGTGAGATTATCTCTATCAGTGATTATGTACCTTTATATGCAAATAAGGCAATTCAGTTTACGGGAGAAGATATGGGAGGAGATAAGGCTTCCACTATTATCTTCGACTATATTATCATTGTGGTGCTGGCATTTGTGTTTGCGGTTACCACATCCAATACCATAGCAAAGGAGGCAGGGGTGATTGGAACACTTCGTGCGTCCGGCTACAGCAGAGGAGAAATGGTACGCCATTATTTGGTTCTGCCTATTTTAGTAACACTGGTTGCCGCTGTGGTGGGAAATATTTTAGGATATACTGTTTTTGAAGATGTGTTTAAAAATGTTTACTACAATAGTTATTCTCTGGCCACCTATGAATCTCTCTTTAATATGGAGGCTTTTATAGACACTACAGTGGTGCCGGTTATTTTGATGTTTATAATTAATCTGGCGGTGTTAAGCAGCAAGATGAAACTTGGACCACTGCAGTTTTTACGCAGGAATTTGAGCCGGAGAAAGAGAAAAAAAGCCATGCATCTGAACCGGAAAATTCCTTTTATTTCAAGATTCCGGCTGCGCATTTTATTTCAGAACATACCGGCCTATCTGACATTGACCCTCGGAATTTTCCTGGGTGGGGTGTTGGTTATCTTTGGCACTATGTTTGTTCCGTTATTGGATGACTATTCCGCATTGGTGAAAAAAAGTGAGATTGCCAAATATCAATACGTGTTGAAGGATACGGTGAAAACAGAAAATGAATCAGCAGAAAAATATTGTTTAAATTCACTGGAATTATCCTATAAAAATTATATGACAGATGATATTACAATATATGGTATTGAAAAGGACAGCAAGTATGTTACAAAGACCATTCCGCAAAATGAAGTTTTGATTTCCAATGGTATGGCTGCCAAGTATCAGCTTGCAAAAGGGGATAAAATCACATTAAAAGATCCTTATTCAGATAATAAATACAGCTTGAAAATTGCAGGTGTTTATCAGTACGATGCGGCATTGTCTGTCTTTATGAACCGACAGGAGTTTAATACGAAATTTGATGAGAAAGAAAATTATTTTACCGGTTATTTCAGCGATGAAAAGCTGACGGACCTGGATTCTGATGATGTGGCAAGCGTTATTACAGAGAAGGATTTGACGAAATTGGCGGATCAGATGAGAGTCTCTATGGGCAGTTTTATGACTATGTTCCAGGGATTTGGTGTGGTTATGTTCCTGTTATTGATGTTTATATTGACCAAGCAGGTAATTGAAAAGAATATGCAGTCCATAGCAATGACAAAAATTTTGGGATTTACCACGGGAGAAATCGGAAAATTGTATCTGGTTATCACATCTTTTGTGGTGATTGGTGCCCTATTGATTGCCATTCCGCTGGTGGATGCGACTCTGCACTGGATATTTAGTTCTATGCTTTATACCCAGATGACCGGATATATTCCATACATTGTTTCGAAGATGTGTTATGTCAGGATGTTTGTAATGGGAATGCTTAGTTATGTATTGGTCAGCATATTGATGATATTTAAAATCCGAAGAATACCACAGAGCGAAGCCCTGAAAAATGTAGAGTAAAAGGAAAACTTGAAAAAAAAAACGGTATATGTTATACTTCTT
>JALELK010000112.1 GCA_022768745.1 Lachnospiraceae bacterium | reverse complement strand
GCCAGGATCAAACTCTCATGTTTTAATGTTTGTTTGAAACCTTTTCAGAAATCTGCTTAGCATCTTTCCTTTACTGTTTCTAGGTCGCTTCTTTCAAAAAGCTGTTCGTTTCCGATTTTTCATCGGCTTGAATTTATTCTCTTAGAATCTTTCAAGGTTGTTTCACTGTTCAGTTATCAAGGTTGTTTGTGTCGCTAACAGCAACTCTGATATAATATCATTTATTCATCATCGTGTCAACAACTTTTTTACATTTTTTAAAACTTTTTTCAAAGCTTTTACTCAATGTTTGCTGCCGTTTTGCGTCAGCTAGATTATAATAGCATTTCGATTATTCATTGTCAACATGTTTTTTTCATTTTTTCAACATTTTTTTCAATGACTTTTCGAGGCTTATAATCCAACGGAGAAGGAGGGATTTGAACCCTCGCGCCGCGATTAACGACCTGCACCCTTTCCAGGGGTGTCCCTTCGGCCAGCTTGGGTACTTCTCCAAGTGATTGCCCGTATCATACAATAGGTAATCTTCAAAAAAATATGCTCATCACATAGTGATAAGCATATATAACGGAGAGGGTGGGATTCGAACCCACGCGCCCTTGCGGACAAACGGTTTTCAAGACCGCCTCGTTATGACCACTTCGATACCTCTCCATATCTGTATCTGTGTTTTCAGCACGAATAGAATAATAACATTCTTGGACATTCATGTCAATCATTTTTTAAGAATTGTTTGATAAAATTTTTTCTCCCAAAACCAAGTCTTCCGGAGTGGTTATTTTTATGTTGTTATAGTCTCCTTGTACTAAACGGACAGGAACATCTGTCATGCGTTCTACCACCATAGCATCATCCGTAATTCCCTCCTGGGCAGAATCTGCCATCATTTTTTCATAGGCACCTCTGAGCAAAGAGTAAGAAAATGCCTGAGGGGTCTGCACATCCCAAACCAGTTCTCTCCTGGGGGTGGATTCCACAAAGCCATCCGGGGTAGCTATCTTTACTGTATCCTTTGATGGCACTGCAACCACACAGGCGTCATAGTGTTCTGCTCCCTCGATTGCTTCCTCGATTACCTTTTGGCTTACAAAAGCTCTGGCAGAATCATGCACCAGTACAATATCACTCTCCGAAGTTAACAAGCCTCTATAGACGGAGTCATAGCGTTCTGCTCCCCCCTCTACGATAGAGACCACTTTCGTAATATGATATTTCTCCACGATTTCCTTTTGGCAAAACTCCACATCTCCCGGTGCCACCACTAGAATAATGCCATCCACAGAACTTTTCGCAAAACTCTCCAGGGAATACACCATCACCGGTTTTCCATTTAAAGGCAGATACTGTTTGGGAATTTCACTGCCCATTCGCTTTCCGGATCCCGCCGCCAAAACAATTGCATTTACTCTACTCATTTTTCTCTTTCTTCTATATTAATAGTTAAATCATTCTAAAAATCATCTGGAGCCCAAAGGCAGATTCGGAACAGCATTTAAATCCCATCCGTCTCTGTGTCCTGCCATAAACTCATAATATGCCGCCGAACCAATCATAGCCGCATTGTCCGTACACAAAATTGGGGCAGGATAATAGAATTTTACCCCCTCCTCTGCGCACATCTTTTCCATAGCCTCCCGAAGGGTCCCGTTGGATGCCACGCCCCCGGCAATGGCAAACTTGTCTGTACCAAACTCCCGGATAGCCTGTCTGGCGTGTCCTGTCAACGCCTCTATCACAGCCCGCTGAAAAGATGCCGCGATATCCGCCTCATTTACACACTCTCCCCGCATATTGGCTCCATTCACATAATTCAATACTGCAGACTTCAATCCGCTGAAACTAAAGTCATAGGGACCATCCGCCACCTTTGCCACCGGGAAAGGTATGGCTTTGGGATTTCCCTCTTTTGCTTTTTTCTCAATCTTTGGGCCGCCCGGGTAACCCAGACCGATGGCCCTCGCCACCTTGTCAAAGGCCTCTCCCGCTGCATCATCTCTGGTTCTGCCTAAAATCTCGTATTTGCCATAGTCCACCACCCGAACAAGGTGAGTGTGACCTCCCGATACCACCAGACATAAAAACGGCGGTTCCAAATCCTCATTCTGAATATAATTGGCACAGATATGTCCCTCGATATGGTGCACTCCAACCAGCGGAATATCCTTTGCAAAACTGATGGCCTTTGCCGCAGACACTCCCACCAAAAGAGCCCCCACCAATCCAGGTCCATAGGTGACACCGATGGCATCAATATCATCCAAGGTACACTCAGCCTCCTCTAAAGCCTGAGCAATCACCTGATTGATTCTCTCTATATGTTTTCTGGATGCAATTTCCGGCACAACACCACCATACAATGTATGCAACGGAATCTGTGTGGAAATCACATTGCTCAATACTTTTCTTCCATTTACAACTACCGCAGCTGCCGTCTCATCGCAAGAACTCTCGATGGCCAAAATGCGGACTTCTTTATCACTCATTGTCCTCTCCTTCTGTCAGTCGGAATGTAAGAATCTTCCATTTTCCTTTGCTATCTTTTCGCAAAACAAACTCCTGATAGGTACGGCTGTAATTACTGCCTTCCTTAGAGAAATAATATGCATTCACATAGGCACAAGATGCCCCCTTTACCGTAGCATAGGTAATATCATTACTGTCGGAAACCGAAGATTGCACAATCTTTTTATTTAATGTCTTATAATTGTCAATATCCTTTTTCAGGTTTTCAAGATAGGTATCTTTGGGATTATACTGCAAAAGCTCATCATCCAAAAGTTTTCGGGCCTGGTCAGCCATTTCCTCTAACTGTTCATCCGTATACTCCTCCCCATAATAGGCTGTGATGATACGGTTATACCACTTCACCACTTCTCTGGGGGAAGTGGGATACTGCTCATCAAAGTCCTTCTGAAGAATCTTGTCCACCTCGGTAACCTTAGTCGCATCTTCTGTTGTATTGTTGTCATTTCTGTGGGATAAGTAGTAATAATATCCCACCACAAGACCGGCACAAATAATAACCGACAGGCCAATTCGTATTGCCTTTTTCATCTATGATTCCTCCTGAAAATCCAGTTCCACTGTCTTTCCATCCTCACCCAAATATGCATTCGGGAAAATATCTCTCACCTGTTTCATGTAGGATTTGGCTCCCACCAAAGAAGGGCTGAAGTGAGTCAGCCACATCTCCTCCACCTGGGCTTGCTTTGCCAACTCTGCTGCCTCATAAAAGGTCATATGCTTATACTGCTTTGCCTTTTGCAATTTATCCGGTTCTGCATACATTCCTTCGCAGATAAACAAATCTGCATTTTTTACAAATCGAACAATCCGCTCCACCGGTCTGGTATCCGTACAGTAAGCCACCTTGATACCTTTTCTCGCCTTGCCCATCACCATATCCGGAGTATAAGTTTTTCCCTCCCAGGTAACGGTATTTCCCTTTTGCAAAGGATTCCACATCTGCACAGGAAGCTTCAGTGCCTTGGCTGCTTCCACATCAAATTTTCCTTTTCTGGGAATCTCAATAGAATATCCGTAACAAGTCACATTGTGCTGGACACGATAGGCATGCAAAATATATCCCGCCACCTCTATGGTCTCCTCCGGCTCCGTCAACTCTATAAATTTGATTTCAAAAGGAAGTTCCGGTGCAATCACCCGGAGGGAGTTCACCACTCGCTCCAAACCTCTGGGACCAATCATAGTCACCGGTTCTCTCCTGTCGGAGTTGCCCATAGAGAGCAATAATCCCGGCAAACCGCTGATATGATCCGCATGGTAATGGGTAAAACAGATTACCTCAATGGGATTGGGACTTAAGCCTGCTTCTTTCATGGCAATCTGTGTGCCCTCCCCACAATCGATCAAAAGACTGCTTCCATTATATCTTGTCATAAGAGCTGTCAGCCACCGATGGGGCTGAGGCATCATTCCCGCTGTTCCCAGCAAGCAAACGTCTAACATAGGTCCTCCTGTGTTGTCATCTCATTTCATATGCCATCAAAATGGCATCCTCCTGGGGAAACCGATAAAAATTTTTCCGCTCTCCCACTTTTTCAAAACCACATTTATGATACAAATGCTGTGCCCCCTGATTGCTCCGGCGCACTTCTAAAAATATTTTTCGTATTCCCTGCTTCTGCGCTTCTTTGATAAGTTCTGTCAAAAGGGCTTCCCCCAGACCTCTTTTCCGATACTTCTCACCAACGGCAATGGTGGGGATTTCTCCCTCATCCATCATACCGTAACAAAGGGCATAGCCTGCAATCTTCTCTCCTGATTCTATACTCAGGAAAATATTGTCCTCCCGGGATAGTGCATCCCGAAATCCATCTAATGTCCACGCCTCTGAGAAAATGGACTGCTCCATAGAAGCAATCTCCGCTAAATCCTCCGGCTTCGTTTTTCGTATACTGTATTCTGTCATACTTTCTGCTTTTTCTGCTGCTCAAGGCGTTCTCTCTCCGCCTGGGACAGTCTCAGATAATCCGGTCTGTGCTCCGCGGCTGTCTCCATGCGTCCCTGCCGATAGTACTCCTCAGCCCTGGCACAAAGAGCTGCCGCATTCTGGCGGTTCATATGAGCCGGAGCAAAAATGTACGGCACTTTACACTTCTCTGCAATCTGCTGTTGAAACACCGGCACTCCATCTCCTAGGAACGTCACCGGTTTGCCATTTTGGTTAATCGTATCGATAATCTCCCCCAAATCCACCGCACACTGAGGCAGAATTTCTTTCATCTCGCCTTCCTCAAATCGATAGATGCCTGTGTAGGTCTGATTTCTCCTGGCGTCCATCAAGGGGCATATGTCTGTAGCCGCTCCCCAAAGGTTGTATGCAAGGGCTTCCACTGTAGGCACCGAGATAAGAGGTTTGTCCAGAGCAAAACCAAGTCCCTTTGCTGTGGCAGAACCGATACGCAATCCTGTGAAGGAACCCGGTCCCCCGGAAACTGCAATGGCGTCAATGGATTCCATATCCAGGTCTATCATTTTTTTCAGTGCATCCAACATTGGCAACAATGTCTGTGAATGGGTCTTTTTAAAGTTTGTGGTGTATTCTCCGATTACGATTCCATCCTCTGTAACCGCCACACTGGCCACCAGCCCAGAGCTTTCTATTCCTAAAATCTTCATTGTTTTTCCTCGATTGTTATTTTTCGATAATCAAATCCCTTTTCCAAATCCTTTTCGATGAGAATCTGCGTATACTTCTCCGGCAGAATCTCCTGAATCAGATTTGCCCACTCAATCATGGTAACTCCGTCTCCGTACACATAGTCATCAAACCCTACTTCATCCATCTCTTCCACATCCCCGATGCGGTACACATCAAAATGGTAAAAGGGCAATCGTCCGCTGTAATACTCCTGGACTATGGTAAATGTAGGACTGCAAATAGGTTCATCAATCCCTAAACCGGAGGCAATCCCCTGGGTGAAAACCGTCTTACCCACGCCCAAATCTCCGATTAAAGTAAACACCTGTCCCGGTTTTGCCTCTTTTGCAAGGCGTTCTCCCAACGCATATGTCTCCTGGGAAGAAAATGTCTCAACTATCATATATACACCTATTTCTTTATTTTTAATCTGTATGCTTCCACGTGCTTTTCAAACATTTCATAAATGGCTGGAAGCTGATCCTTTACCTGTTCCTTTGGCACAATGTATGCATTGACCCTGTTGCTGTAAATCAAAAAGTTTGTCTTTGTAGTGACAGCCTTGTAAACATACTCCCATGGCAAGGTGGCCTGCTCCCCCTGCTCTCCTTCTGAGGTGACTACAACCCCCTCTTCATTCAGTTCAAAGTGAAGCACATTTTTCAAAATGTCGGACATTAAAATCTGTCTCTTTGAACGGAATCGAAGCGTCATCGGAATATATAAAAGAAAGACCAATGCCAGGGCAATATAAGGAGCCGCTGTGCCTATATCATGAAACTGTCCTGACAGGACAATCACTCCTATAATAAAGGCTCCCATAACCAGAGAAAGTATCCCCTGCAGAGATGTGTACGCATGATGCATATTAAAACGATACATATCATCCGCTGTTAATTTCACGTCAAATTTTACTGACATACATAGTCCTCCTAGTATCGCATCTTATTATACCTATCCTACCACATTTTTCCCAAATACAAAAGACCCAATCCTGTAGCGGATTGGGTCTCTTTCGCAATTCTTTATCAGCCCTTTAAAATCGGTGAAATCTTTTTGTAAACAAAAATGGTAACCACCACTGAAATCATTGCCTTTATGAAGGTAAATGGTACATTAAAGATTAACAGGCACTGTCCCAATGTTTTTACCGATGGGATAATTGCCTGGTAAGCAGCAATAATCACTTCCCTTGGCATAAAGTTTTCATAGATAGGATAGATGATAAAGTAGTTTGACGGGAAACTAACTGCAGCCATACACACAGCACCAATCAGTGCTCCGATGATTGCATTCTTTCTAGTCTTCTTTTTCTTGTAAATCAATCCTGCCGGAAGAACAAAGAGAACACCCAATACAAAGTTTGAAAGTTCTCCCACGCCACCTGTAGATGTCATAAACAGGTGCAACAAATTCTTAATCAGGCAAACCATCACTCCACACACCGGTCCCATAGCGAAGGAACCTATCAGAGCCGGAAGCTCAGACAAATCCATCTTGATAAATGCCGGCATAAACGGTACGGAGAAATCCAAAAACATAAGTACAAACGCCACTGCAGATAACATAGCTGTCACCGTAATATAGCGTACGCTCATTTTTGATTTCTTTACATTTGTTCCCTGATTTGTTGTTACATTTGTTGTTGTGCTCATTTTTAACACTCCTTTTCCATATTTTTTAGGAAAAATCGGTTGGTAAGCGAGCTTTCTTCACGCAAATAAAAAGCCCCGAACACCTAAAGTGCTCGGGGCAAAAAATACGCACATAAAAACCAGCTTATCTTCTCTCATCCAGACTGTACTGTCGGTACCGGATTCACACCGGTTCAGCTGCAAACTGCAGGTCACGGACTCGCCACCAAGGTGGCATCACCGTCGGTCGGGAATTTATACTCTAGGTATATCACCCTGCCCCGAAGATTTCCTTTATGTCAAATATTATATGCCTCTATATCTCCTCTGTCAACGAGTTATTTAATCACAATGTTGTCAAAGAAATGATTTCCCTTTTTAACAGGCTTTTTCTGGGCTGCTTTTTTCTGCTGATGGTTCTTATTTCCATTTTGTTTATCCTTGGATGTGGCTTTTGCTCCGGCGGATTTCTTTTCCTCCCGATTTCCCAGTTTCATAGTGAGCTGGATTCTCTGTTTCTTGACATCCACACTGAGAACCTGAACTTCTACCACATCGCCGATGCTCACCGCCTCAAGAGGATGCTTGATATAGCGGTCGCAGATTTCTGAGATGTGAACCAATCCGTCCTGATGCACTCCGATGTCCACAAAGACACCAAAGTCAATGACATTTCGCACGGTTCCCTTTAATACCATTCCCGGTTTCAAGTCTTCCATCTCAAGAACGTCACTGCGAAGAACCGGCTTTGGCATATCCTCTCTCGGGTCTCTTCCCGGCTTTTCCAATTCCTTGACAATATCCTCCAGGGTCATTTCGCCCACAGACAATTCCTCTGCCAATTCCTTAATGCTGACAATCTCCTTGCTAATCTGACCTACGCCACCTGTGGTAATATCCTCCAGTGTGTGTCCCAGACGGTTTAAAAGTTCCTTTGCCACCGGATAACTCTCCGGATGGACACTGGTGGCATCCAAAGGATTCTTTCCATCCAAAATACGAAGGAAACCTGCACACTGCTCATATGCTTTTGGTCCTAACTTTGGCACCTTCAAAAGTTTGGCTCTGGAATCAAATCGTCCATTTTCCTCACGATATGCCACAATATTTTTTGCAATGGTTTTGTTGATACCTGACACATACTCCAAAAGGGATGCAGATGCGGTATTTAAGTCTACCCCCACGTTGTTGACGCAGGATTCAACGACACCGGATAGGGCTTCACCCAGCTTTTTCTGGTTCATATCATGCTGGTACTGGCCTACACCGATGGACTTTGGATCTATCTTAACCAATTCCGCCAATGGATCCTGTAAACGTCTGGCAATGGAAGTAGCACTTCTCTGTCCCACATCAAAATTCGGGAATTCCTCTGTGGCCAGTTTGCTGGCAGAATAGACAGAAGCTCCTGCCTCACTCACAATCACATACTGTACCGGTGTGGGTATTTCCTTTAGCATATCCACAATAATCTTTTCAGACTCTCTGGAAGCCGTTCCGTTTCCCACGGATATCAGGGTAATGTGATACTTTTCAATCAATTTCTTAACCACAGCCTTGGATTCTTCCACCTTGTTCTGAGGTGCAGTAGGGAAAATCACAGTGGTATCCAGCACTTTTCCGGTGGCATCCACAACTGCCAGCTTACATCCGGTTCGAAATGCCGGATCCCATCCAAGCACAACCTGTCCCACAATGGGTGGCTGCATCAAAAGCTGCTGCAAATTCTTTCCGAATACCTTGATAGCTCCGTCCTCTGCCGTCTCTGTCAAAGAAGCTCGTATTTCTCGTTCAATGGCAGGGGCAATCAAGCGCTGGTAACTGTCTGCGATAGTATCCTTCAATGTCTGTGCCGCGAAAGAGTTCTCCTTTGTGATCACCTGTTTTTCCAGATATCTGATAACTTCATCCTGGGGCGCTTCCACTTTTACTGTGAGAATTTTTTCCTTTTCCCCACGATTTAGAGCCAAAATGCGATGTCCCGGCAATTTTGCAATCGACTCATCAAAATCGTAATACGTTTCATAGACGCTCTCTGCCTCTTCATCCTTTGCCTTGGAAATGATGCGTCCCTTCTTTTCCGTCAACTCACGAATATGAATACGATAATCTGCCTCATCTGCAATCTGCTCGGCCAGAATATCCATCGCTCCCTGCAGTGCATCCTCCACTGTGGCAACTTCCTTTTCAGGGTCAACATACTCCTGTGCCAAAGTCTCCAAAGGCACGGAAAGTTCCTGGGCAAAAATCTGCTCAGCCAAAGGTGCCAATCCCTTTTCTTTTGCAATG
>JALELK010000049.1 GCA_022768745.1 Lachnospiraceae bacterium | reverse complement strand
GGTTTTATCGATACTTACAACTACACTTTGGATTCGTCCAAGTACTCCACCAACCGCTCCGTTCAATCTGCCTACAAAAATATGAAAAAACTGGCGGAAACCCACGCAGACGACTTGGCAGACGTGGGAATCAAAGCCGATTCCTCCGGTTATCTAAAGCTTAGCTCCAGTGCCAAAACCAATATTAAAGGCGCTCGTTTCCAGGAAAAACTGGGAAGTGATTCCACTTTCATGAAACAGCTCTCCACATATGCCAAGCAGATTTCCAGTCACATTGATTTGTACCTGTGAAAATTTTTTCATAAAAAAGAACTCCCACCGGAGGGCATCTACAAGATAGATGCAAACTCTGATGGGGGTTCTTTTATTTCTTAAATCCAATCAATCTTTATTTTTCTTCCTTTACAGGCTCTGTATCAAACTCATAATCCTTTCCAGGCAAAATAGCGTTCAAAAGAATTCCGAGAACTGCTGCAATTGCAAGAGAAGTCAATGTAATGCTTGTTCCTGCTACGGTAAAGGTAATTCCGTTTGTGAATCCCAATCCACTAACCAGGATAACAGCAGCAATAATCAGGTTTCTGGACTTGGTAAAGTCAACCTTGTTTTCAACCACATTTCTAACACCAACCGCAGAAATCATACCATAAAGTATGAAGCTGACTCCACCAATAATAGCAGAAGGCATAGAACCAATAACTGCTGCAAACTTCGGTGAAAAACTGAGGATGATGGCATAAACTGCTGCCAGACGGATAACCTTAGGATCATGAACCCTGGAAAGCTCCAACACACCTGTGTTTTCTCCGTAAGTGGTATTTGCCGGTCCACCAATAGCACCGGATAATGCTGTTGCAAGACCATCACCGATCAATGTTCTGTGCAATCCCGGATCTGCAATGAAGTTTTCTCCCACAGTAGCAGAGATTGCTGTCATATCACCGATATGCTCCATCATAGTTGCAATGGCAATAGGTGCCATAACAAGAATGGCGGTAATATCAAACTTGCACCAGAAAAATGGAGGCAGTTGAACCCATCCTGCAGAAGCGATGGATGAAAAATCTAAAATAGCGGAACCATCCACATTTGTCATACCGGCACCGTTTAACACCAGTGCCAATACATAAGAAATCACAACACCCATAAGGATTGGAATAATTTTGAACATTCCCTTTCCCCAGATATTGAAAATAACGATAACCGCAAAAGCCACAATGGCAATCAGCCAGTTGTTCTGTGCATTTGTCACTGCAGATGATGCCAGGGACAAACCGATACAGATAATAATTGGTCCGGTAACCACCGGAGGAAGCAGGCGCATAACCTTCTTTACTCCAACCAGCTTAATAATCAAAGCCAGCACCAGATAAAGTAATCCGGCAACCACGACACCACCACAGGCATAAGGCAACTTTTCTCCCATGGTCATATCCTTATAAATTCCGGTATCCAACTGGGCAATCATTGCGAATCCACCCAGAAATGCAAAAGATGATCCCAAAAAAGCAGGTACCTTTCTCTTGGAAATCAGGTGAAAAAGCAAAGTACCGATACCGGCACAAAACAGGGTAACCTGAACGGATAACCCTTCACCTTCGAAGTAATTGTTTACCAGAATGGGAACCAGAATGGTTGCTCCAAACATGGCAAACATATGCTGCAGTCCAAGTAACAGCATTCTCGGCCAGCCAAGGACCGTAGCGTCTTTAATCGCTTCGTTTTGTTTCATTTTCTCTCTCCTTTTGTATTTTATTGTTGCAAGGCAGCCAATACAGCATCCACCGTCTCCGCCACCGTTTTACCGTCCAATTCCACGGTTACGTCTGCATATTTTTCATACAGAGCCGTCCGCTCCTCATAGATATCCTGCAAGGTCTGTCCCTTTTTGTGAACCACACCCCGCTCGTCCAAATCCCCCAGGCGCTCATCCAGACTCTCGTAGCTGATTTTCAGATAGACGATAGTTCCGATTTTCTGAAAATGCTCCATGGCCTCTTTCCCGTAAACCACACTGCCTCCGGTGGCAATCACCGTGTTTTCGCATTGGATTTCCCGATTGATTTGATTTTCAACGGCGTTAAATCCATCAATCCCTTCCCCGGAAATAATGTCCTTTAACCTCTTTCCCGTTTTCTTTTGAATCACCAGATCCGAATCCAGGAAATCAAAATTCAGCACCTTGGCAAGAATTACGCCAGAGGTACTTTTACCTACCCCTGGCATTCCAATCAATACAACATTATTCTTCATTACTTTGTTCCAAAAATACGATCTCCGGCATCCCCAAGTCCCGGACAAATGTATGCATTTTCATTTAACTGACGATCCAGTGCACCCACATAAATCTGTACATCCGGATGTTCCTTGTGAAGTCTCTCCAGCCCTTCCGGTGCTGCAATAATACACATAAACTTGATATTCTTTCCGCCATGCTGCTTAATCATTGTGATGGCGTCTGCTCCGGAGCCTCCGGTAGCAAGCATAGGATCTACCACAAGAATGGTTCTCTGATCAATTGGTTCCGGCAGTTTGCAGTAATACTCATGTGGTTCATGAGTGTCCGGATCACGATACAATCCGATATGTCCAATCTTTGCAGATGGCACCAGCTGCAACACGCCATCCACCATACCAAGTCCTGCACGAAGAATCGGCACAATTGCCATCTTTTTACCTGCAATCATAGGCTGCTTTGTCGTCTCAATCGGAGTCTCAATTTCAACCAACTCTGTAGGCAAATCCCGAAGTGCCTCAAATCCCATAAGCATCGCAATCTCGCTAACCAAAGTACGGAATTCATTGGTTCCTGTACTCTTGTCTCTAAGCCTTGAAATTTTATGCTGAATCAGCGGATGATCCATAATAATAACGTTATCCATTTGTCCCTCCTCAAATACGCTTTTCGGTTTGTTTTTTCTGTTAAAAATTTTAGTGTATCTGGGGAATGAAGTCAATGGAATTGATGATTTTTGAAAAAAATAATATACTGTTATTGGTCTATAATAGTACTAAAGAAGAAAAGACCGGAGGACTTTGTTATGATGAAAAAAATTAAAAATTGGTCAGTGATTACTCTCAGCGTATTTATTATGGCTGTGGGGGTATATTTTTTTAAATTTCCAAATAATTTCTGTTTTGGCGGCGTCACCGGTGCAGCCGTGGTTTTTGCAAAAATCACTCCTCTGTCTGCCGGTGTGTTTTCCTTCATTGTAAATATGATTCTGCTGGCTGTGGGCTTTATCTTTTTAGGAAAGCCCTTTGCCCTCAAAACCACCTATGCCACCGTACTGTTGTCCAGTCTGCTTTTGGTTTTTGAAAAAATCTTTCCTATGGATAAGCCTCTTTCCAACGAGCCTATGCTGGAGCTGGCCTTTGCCATTGCTCTTCCTGCCATTGCCTCAGCCCTTCTTTTTTATGAGGGAGCTTCCAGTGGCGGAACCGATGTCATCGCTATGATTGTGAAAAAATACACCCAGATGGAAGACATTGGCATTGCACTTTTTATCACGGATTTGGTTATGATTATCATTGCTTGTTTTGTTTTTGATATCAAAACTGCCCTCTACTCTTTTGTGGGTCTGGCTTTGAAATCCTTCCTCATCGATGCCACCATTGAAAATATTATGCTTCGGAAATCCATTATGATTACCTGCAATGACAAAGATGCCATCTGCAAATTCATCACAGAGGAGTTAAATAAAAGTGCCACCATCGTTGAAGCCAAAGGTGCTTATACCAATGATGACACCTATTTAATTTTCACCACTCTTACCAGACATCAGGCGGTGGCTGTCAGAGCCTTCATTCACGAACATCATTTAAATGCATTTATTTCCATGTCCAGCACCAGCGAGGTTTTCGGAAAAGGATTTACCTCTGTCTAAAATATCTCTCATCCGTGCTGATGGGCATACTTTTCCTTGGTAGCCATCCCTCCCCGGATGTGCCGCTCGGACTTATTGATGTCAAGGACAGCTCTGGCCTCCTTTGCCAATCCCACATCAATCTGCGGCAGACGTTCTGCCACGTCTTTATGTACAGTAGACTTGCTCACCCCGAAAGCCTTTGCCGCCTGTCTCACGGTGGCATTCTTGTCTACAATGTAAGTTCCAATCTCAATCGCCCGCTTTTCAATATATTGTTTCACAAAAAAATCCCCTGCTATACTCTTTTTACATTGTATGCAGGGGATTGAAAATCCATTACCTTATTTCTCAGCCGAATTGTCTTTCTCACCCTGAGGTGGCTGACCGCTTGGACGCTCTTTCTGACCATCACCTCCCGGCTGCATCTGTCCGTCTCCCGGCTGACCCTGATGCTTCTCACCCT
>JALELK010000025.1 GCA_022768745.1 Lachnospiraceae bacterium | reverse complement strand
GATGTCTTCTTTCCGGATCTCTTTAACTGTCTATTTGATTTCTTGTCAACTCCCAAGTATGCAGGCTCTAAACCAAGTGATCTACATCTCTTGAGAATTGGAGTTCTATTCACTGCCATCTTAGATAATCCCTCCTATTATACTCTTCTACGCTTTGGTGGACGACAACCATTGTGTGGTACCGGAGTAACATCAGTAATGCTTGTTACATCAATTCCACATGCAGAAAGGGCACGAATTGCTGCCTCTCTACCTGAACCTGGTCCCTTAACCATAACGTCAACTGTCTTTAATCCATGAATGAGAGCTGCCTTTGCAGCAGTTTCAGCTGCCATCTGTGCAGCATATGGAGTAGATTTTCTTGAACCTCTAAATCCAAGACCACCGGCACTTGCCCATGATAAAGCATTTCCCTGTGCATCTGTAATTGTAACAATTGTATTGTTAAAAGATGCCTGGATATGTGCCTGTCCGTGTTCAACGTTTTTCTTTACACGCTTTTTTGTTACTTTCTTTGCAACTTTAGCCATATCTAAACTAACCTACTTTCTTCTTATTTCTTTTTGTTTGCTACTGTTCTCTTAGGACCTTTTCTTGTTCTGGCATTGGTCTTTGTCTTCTGACCACGAACTGGAAGTCCTTTTCTGTGACGGATACCACGATAGCATCCAATCTCCTGCAATCTCTTGATGTTGAGAGCTACGTCTCTTCTCAAATCACCTTCTACCATCATTGTCTCATCAATGACAGCACTGATTCTCTTAACTTCGTCATCTGTCAAATCCTTAACACGAGTGCTAGGATCTACATTTGCTGCCTCAAGAATCTTGTTGGAACTTACTCTACCAATTCCGTAAATGTAAGTTAAACCAATTTCTACACGTTTTTCTCTTGGTAAATCTACACCTGCGATACGAGCCATGTGTGTTTACACCTCCATAAAAATTTTCTGATTGATAACTACCATCCCCAGACAAATCTCATACAGCTCCGATTTCTCGGCCTGAAATGTGTGTACTCAATCTATCCGGTTCTTTCTTCCTAACCATAACTAAGGAAGAGTTCCGAATCCACGAAACTAACCATCCCCGGTATGTGGGATGATCCGCATATATTATGAAAATGTCACTTAATTATCTCAAATTATCTGAACATCAGCCGCACATAACATATACAAATAGTACTAATTCATAAAATTAGCCCTGTCTCTGTTTGTGTTTCGGGTTTTCGCAAATAATACGAATACTACCTTTTCTTTTAATTACTTTGCACTTTTCGCAAATAGGTTTTACTGATGATCTAACCTTCATTAGGAGTTCCTCCCTTCTCATCATTTTCGTATTCCCTGTACTGTGTACAAGTTACTTATTTTGCTACATTTGTGGGCGCGCGAAAAAAGTGCCCATAAACGCACTTGATAGTATAACAAAATATAATCTACATTGTCAACAACTTTTTTACTTATCTCTCCAAATGATTCTACCCTTTGTAAGGTCGTATGGAGACATTTCAATGGTAACCTTATCTCCCGGTAAAATACGAATGTAGTTCATTCTCAACTTACCGCTGATGGTTGCCAAAATCTGATGCCCATTCTCAAGTTCCACCTTAAAGAATGCATTTGGTAATTTTTCAACAACTACACCTTCAACTTCAATTACATCTGCCTTAGACATTTTCTTTCCTCCTATTATATAGATCCAAAATTTTAATAACCACTTCATCATCCAAACCTTCTGTCTGCATCAACTCCCTCACATTCGAAGGCAGTTCTTTTATTGGTTGGATATGTATTTTCTTTTTTCTCTTAGGGGCTGCACAGGATTTTGTTTTACCATTTGCCAGCATCACACAATCTGCATCCTCACCCACAACCACATAGATGTGATTCTTATCATGTCCTGCTTTGGACTTCGCCAACATCAAAGTTTTCACCTTATCATCCTCCAAATCATCTTTAATATAGAAGATTCTTTTTTTCATCAGGAGTCAGCGTTAGGATTTCCGGTCTTCCCTCTGTGATGATAATGGTATTTTCGTAGTGTGCTGAAAGGCTTCCGTCCTCAGTAACCACCGTCCATTCATCATCCATCCAGACTACATTGGGCGTTCCTATATTAATCATAGGTTCTACCGCCAATGTCATTCCTGCTTTTAACTTGATGCCCCGGCGCAATTTACCAAAGTTTGGAACCTCAGGTTCCTCATGTAGATGACTGCCGATTCCATGCCCCACCAGATCTCTGACAACGCCGTATCCCAGTGAACTTGCATAATTTCCAATGGCTTTTGATACGTCATTTAAGTGTCTGCCTGCAGTGGCATACTCCATTCCCTGGAAAAAGCTTTCTCTGGTAACTTCTATCAGCTTTTTTGCCTCAGGAGAAATCTCACCAATTCCATGGGTTCTGGCTGCATCCGAGTGATATCCTTTGTGAATCACTCCAATATCCAGACTGACAATGTCACCATTTTTGATGATGTGTTTTTCATTTGGAATTCCGTGAACTACTTCATCGTTCACCGAAACACAAACCGATGCGGGATATCCCATATAATTTAGGAAAGATGGTTCGCAACCATAACTGCGGATAATCTCTTCTCCCAGCCGGTCAATATCCAACGTGGACATTCCCTCGTGAAGGGAATCCCCAAGGGTTTGATGTACCTGGGCAAGAATCTTTCCCGCTTCTCTCATTTTTTCTAATTCTTCAGCAGATTTAATGGTAACTGACATTTTTAAGCTCCCAAAATCTCAACAATATTTGCAAATACTTCTTCCATAGGAACGGTTCCGTCAACAGACTTTAAAATCCCCTGATTTTTATAATAATCAATCAAAGGCTGTGTCTGATCATGATAAACATCCAATCTCTTTTGTACGGTTTCCGGCTTATCATCATCTCTTAAAACCAGTTCCTTACCGCAGGTATCGCAGATACCTTCCTTCTTAGGCGGAATTGCAACCACATGATAAGTAGCTCCGCAGTTAAGACATGCACGACGTCCTGACATTCTGTTTACAATATGTGAATCCGGAACGTCCACATCAATAGCAAAATCCATCTTTGCTCCTACCTTTGTAAGGGCAGCATCCAATGCCTCTGCCTGAGGAATCGTTCTAGGAAATCCATCCAATACAAAACCGTTAGCGCAGTCATCCTGGCTGATACGATCCATTACCAAATCACATGTCAATTCATCCGGAACCAGCAGTCCCTGATCCATATATTCCTTTGCTTTCTTTCCAAGCTCTGTTCCGTTTTTAATGTTTGCACGGAAAATATCTCCGGTAGAGATATGTGGAATCTGATATTTTGAAGCAATCTGTTTTGCCTGGGTACCTTTACCGGCACCCGGTGCACCTAACATAATGATTTTCATTGTAAAAACCTCCTTAATAACACCTTTGGAGATACGGCAAAGCCAGTATCTCCATAAGAATGTTTATTCATTAATCATTTAAAAATCCTTTATAATTGCGGACAAGCATCTGGGATTCAACCTGCTTTAATGTCTCAATTACAACACCAACGATAATGATGATGGATGTTCCACCGAAAGAAACGCTGGCCTTGAACAATCCGTTAAATACAAGCGGAATAATTGCCACAATTGACAATCCAATGGCACCAATGAAAATAATATGGTCTAATACAGACTGCAAATAATCACTGGTAGGCTTTCCGGAACGAATTCCAGGAATGGAACCGCCCTGTCTCTTTAAGTTGTCTGCAATTTCCAGTGGATTAAATGTAATTGATGTATAGAAATATGCAAATCCTATAATCAAAAGTACGTAAACCACTGCTCCAATAGTATAAATCCAGTTACTTGGATCAAACCAGTTGGACTGAGATAAACCTCTCAAAACCTTTCCCCAGAATCCTGTGCCGCCGGTTTTATTTAACAATGCGCAAATAATAACCGGTGTCTGCATCAATGACTGAGCAAAGATAACCGGGATAACTCCCGCTGTATTAACCTTCATAGGAATCACAGAAGAGTTACCTCCAACCTGTTTTCTTCCCTGAAGCTTTCTGGAGTACTGAACCGGAATTTTACGCTCAGCATCCTGTAAGAATACAACCAAGACAACCACACCAATGATAATTGCTGCGATAATAACCGCTGCAAGTGTTCCCTTGGCTGGAGTTTTTCCTTTGATAAACTGTTCAAAAAGTGATGTCAAATCACTTGGGATTCGTGAAATAATGTTAATCACGAGCACGATAGAAATACCGTTTCCAATACCCTTTTCTGTAATACGCTCACCAATCCACATCAAAATCGTAGAACCTGCAGTAAGTGCTGCAACGATTTCGATTACATAAAGTGCGTTAAACTCTGTCAACTGGTTGCTACGTCCAAATCCGATAGCCATTGCCAGAGATTCTGCCAACGCCAGTCCCACAGTAACATAACGTGTAATCTTTGTGATAAGCTTTCTTCCCTGCTCGCCGTCTCTCTGGATTTCTTCCAGTTTCGGGAAGGCAATGGTTAAAAGCTGAATAATAATTGATGATGTAATGTACGGTGTAATGTTAAGAGCAAAAACAGACATCTTCTCAAAGGATCCACCAGTGATGGCATCAAAAAAGTTCATTGCATCGCCACCGCTTTGGAATAAATTCTTG
>JALELK010000017.1 GCA_022768745.1 Lachnospiraceae bacterium | reverse complement strand
CCTGCATGGTGGCTATCTCAGATTCTAAGGATGCCTGCTTTCCCTGTAATACCACTCGTTTTACCACAGGAATCACAATAAGCACTGCACTGACCAGCTCACATATGGCAAACAGATTTCTGTCGGTGGAATTATCACCAGGTTCCCTCAACAATTTTTCCAAGTCGAGTCCCTGTTTCTTTTGTACCAATCCCTTGGAGGTAGCTACCGCCACAATAGCAGAAAAAGCTATACTTCTGATACCCTCATCCAGATTTTTTGCAGTCTTGTTCACAACCTCTACCGGCACTGCCCCAAAGGAAAATCCCGTCTCGGCTTCCATCAGCTCTGCAAAACCTTTGCAGGATGCACCTAAACCACTTAAAATCAACCGGTCAAAAGCAATCCCTTGATTTTGAGATTGATAGTATTCCAGGATTCGTCTTACATTGCTAATCACATAGCGCAGTCCCTCTGTAGCCTCTGCTCTGGCCGGTTCTGTCTGCTGTTTTTCGTAGATATCCGAAAAACTGTCAAAGAAGCTTTCCGTCTGTGCCATTCGCTCTAAAGTTTCGTTATAGGTAAGTCCCTCTCCAAAGAAATTGTTTTCCTGCAGACTTCGCACCGCCTCATCCACACCATAAGCAATGCTTCTCTGGAGAGCAATCTGTCCGTCCTTGATAATGGTGATGGCGGAAAAGGTATCCTCCACATCCACATTCACCACATTTCCTGCTGGAAAAGTATCTCTAAGAGAAAGTGCCACACCATTTTCTGCAAATTCAATATCCAGCATATTCAGTTTGCAAAATAGCGCCAAAGTCTCATATCCGTAGACAATATTGTTGTTCACTGCAAACAGCTGTACTCTGTTTTTTCCCTCTTTGGTGGTACCGTTTACACGAAATGCCACATGGCACTCCTTTGGGTCCACCGGAAAGAAATTGCCCAGATTGGTTTTGATGTAATCCCGCATTTTCTGTTCTTTCATATTAGGAATTACTTCTTCCTTGGTTCCGATACCGATGGTAGAAATCACAAATACTACTTTTCTGGTTTTGATATTATGTCTTTTCAGCATTTCTTCCAGCGTGGTCTTAAACTCTTCGTTCTCATGAACCACCTGATTTTCTATCATCCCTTCCGGTGTCTCAAAAGAAAAATACTGATACACCGCCGGACTTCCCTTGTAATCCGTCTCACAGACCTTTGTAATTTTTGCACCAATCTCGATGGTGATAATACGTTCTGCCATAACTTTCCCCAAATCGTTTTATTCTAAAATACTTCGCTTTATCCCAGCAAAGCACCAATATACCAGTTTATAATCTCATCCGCCCACAGGGCAGCCACAAAAATCCCTATACTTAAGTAGGGACCGAAGGCCAGCATTCGTCCTGCCTTCCAAATTTTCATCCGCAAAATGTGTATCACGGCTCCCGCCACACACCCCACGGCAAACGCCAAAAGAATTCCCTTCCAGCCCAAAAACAAACCAGCAGCCGCCATCAGTTTCACATCTCCTCCACCCATGGCTCTGCCTTTACTAAGTAACACAATCAATTCCAAGATTCCGCTTACCAACAAAAATCCCAACACATAATTGTACCAACAGTCTCTATGCAGGCACATATGTAGTAGTCCAAGGACTAAAATGAACCCGTTGATTTCCAAAGGAATCTCAAAGGTCCGAAAGTCGATTACACTTAACACCAGCAGGGCTGATGCCAAGAGACAGGTCAATCCACTCTCCCATAAATCAAAATCGTTGGCCCAAAAAACCAACACATATAACAATCCATTCACAGTCTCAATCAATGGATACTGGGGAGATATTTTTTCTCCACATTTTCGGCATTTTCCCTTCAGACATAACCAACTGACAATAGGGATCAGGTCATACCATTTTAGTCGATACCCGCAACTCATACAGTGAGACGGGGTGGTGACCACCGTCTCGTGCTTCGGGATGCGAAAGATGCAGACGTTACAGAAACTGCCAATCACCGCTCCGAAAGCAAATATAATGATGTATACGGGTATCAACATGGTTGTCATAGGGTTATCCTCACTAAATACTATTTACTTGTCTTCAAAGAACCAGCTCCAGCTGTCTTATATGCCTCTGTTATTTTTTCATCAGTCAAATTGCCAGATGCTGTTTTATCAGAATCTGTTCCTACATAAACAGCTACAACGTTTGTATCTTTGTCGTATGTGTAATAGAATTTGCAATCCTTAGGAGTTGCTACTGCATCGCCTTTTACAGACGGAACACTCTTTAAAGTATCAGCAACACTTGTTGTTACTTCTGCTGCTGAATCTACCTTAGTTAAATTTTTATCAGTAGCTTCAATTAAAATAGCTTCTGCAATCGTGTTGGCATTCTGCACATCTGTTGCTCTTCTTGACTGCTCAACATACTTTGATAATACAGGAGCAAGTACTGCAACCAACACAATCATAATTGCGATAACCACAATCAATTCCACCAATGAAAATCCCTTGTTGTTTTTCTTTTCTCTTCTTTTCATACTTTTTCACCTCATAAAATATTTTTTATATCTTAAAGACCCGGCCCCTATTCCCAGGCCTCTAATTCAACGTTACAGATTTCCCATGTTGGAGTACAAAGAAATCATAGGTGCCATACAGGCGGCAATAATGATACCCACCAGTGCTGCCATAATCAGAATAATCATAGGCTCCAGTGCCGCCATTACCGTCTGGGTGGTCATCTCCACCTCGGTATCGTAGTAATCCGCCAGTTTGGTGAGCATGTCCTCCAACTCACCGGTCTCTTCACCGATTCCAATCATATGGGAAACCATAGGCGGATATAAACCGGATTTTTTTAAGGATGAGGAAAGGGTCATTCCCTCCCGCACATCCACCACTGCCTGGTTCAATGCTTTTTTATATAATTCATTTCCCACGGCTCTTCCAGTAAGACGAAGTGCATCCACTAAGGGCATTCCTGAATAAATCAAGGTGCTTAACGTACGGGCAGTAAGAGAACTGATGGTTTTTACATTCAGTTTTCCAAAAAGAGGAATGCTGATTGCCATACGCCCTGCCGCCATTTTGCCATCCTCGGTATTTTTATAAGCTTTGCTTCCCATCACTACCAAAACGATGATTGCCAGCAACACATACCAGTAATGGGTCATAAAATCACTGGCCTTCATAACCGCCAGGGTAATCCCCGGCATCTCTACGTCCATAGATGCAAACATATCTGCATAGGAAGGTACCACCTTAATCAACATAATCACAACCACCACCAGGGCTACCACTGCAACCATCACCGGATAGATGGCTGCCTTTTTCATCATACCTTCCGTCTTTTCTGCCTTTTCAAAATGGTCTGCCATTCTGGAAAAGGTGACATCCAGTTTACCGGCCGCCTCTCCGGCAGTCACCATATTAATCATCAGTTCCGGGAAAATCTTTTTATGCTTGCGCATGGCATCCGCTAAAGTCTCACCCTGCATAATGTCCTCCTGAACCTTGCGAAGGGCTCTGGCGAGATGCTTGTTTTCCGTCTGATCTGCCAACATCTCCAGGGCTGTCACAATGGTGATTCCCGCAGACAACATACTGACAAACTGTCTGCAGAACACACTCAAATCCCTGCTGGATACCACCTTGCCAATGGTAAGGTCAATTTCTCTGTTGAAAATGTTTGCAGGCACCAGTTTCGTGGGATACAAATCCTGAAGTCTAAGTTTTTCCAGAGCGAGGGCTTCATTTTCCGCCAGGACATTGCCCTTGACCTGTTTTCCCGCCTCGTTCATGGCCACATAAGTAAACTCTGCCATGGTTGTCTCCTTTTATCAATACATCCGAACCCTCTGTGCCATGTGCACCGGATCCTGTGAAAAATTAATCGCTGTCTCTGAAGAAATGACATTTCTCATATATAGATCATAGATGGCATCATCCATGGTAATCATCCCCTCTTTTTTACAGGTCTGCATGGTGGATGGAATCTGAAAAGCCTTTCCCTCACGAATCAAGTTTCGAACGGCCTGGTTGGCAAGCATAATCTCAAAGGCTGCCACTCGTCCATTACTTCCCTGAACCGGTAACAACTGCTGGGCCACAATCCCCTCGATAACAGAAGCCAACTGCACGCGAATCTGCTGTTGCTGATACGGTGGAAACACATCCACAATACGGTCAATAGTGGCCGCCGCACTGTTGGTATGCAAGGTAGAGAAAACCAGATGTCCTGTTTCCGCCGCTGTGATAGCAGTGGAAATGGTTTCCAAATCTCGCATCTCTCCCACCAGAATCACATCCGGGTCCTGTCTCAAGGCTGCCCTGAGGGCATTGGCATAACTCTGGGAATCATAACCGATTTCTCTCTGCAACACCATAGATTTTCCATGTTTATGTAAGTATTCCACCGGATCTTCCAGTGTAATAATTGTCTTGGAGTAAGTCTTTGCAATCTGTCCGATTAAAGCAGCAAGAGTGGTAGACTTACCACTACCGGTGGCTCCGGTAACCAGCACCAGCCCTCTCTTTTTGTTTGCAAAATCCATCACCGTAGCCGGCAATCCAATCTTTACCGGGTCAGGCACATCAAAGGATAAAATACGAAGTGCCATGGCGTAAGTGCCTCTCTGACGGAATACATTGAGTCGGAGCCGGCTGAATCCGGGAACGGAGTACGCAAAGTCCAACTCTCCCATCTCTTTTAATTCTGCCAGCTGTTCTTCCGTCAGCATCACCTTTAACATTTCATCTATTTCGAAAGGTTTAAAGAATGCCGTCTCAGATGGAACCAATTCTCCATCCACCCGATACATCACCGGACTTGCCGGTGCCAGATGCACATCGGAAGCTGATAACTCCGTAGCCTCTTTTAGCACATCCACCAGACGGCTTAATCTCTGGTCTCTTTCTAATGCCTGATTCTCTTCCATCTCTATCTCCTATTCGTTTTCAAATGAAATACGAAGCATCTCATTCATAGAAGTTACTCCCTGCAACACCAAATTTGCCGCACTTTTTTGTAAGGTACGCATCCCTTCGGAAATTGCCACATCTCTAATTTCATCTGTGGACAACCCCTGATGAATGGCATTTTTTACCTTTGGGGTAATACGCAGAATCTCATACACACCGATACGTCCGGAATAACCGGTCTGGGAACACTTATCACAACCACAAGGCTCGTATACAGTAAGACTTTCCTCCGTTGCTACTCCCAGATATTTCTTGTCCGATTCTGTGGCCTCCACAGGTTTTTTGCACACCGGGCAGAGCCTTCGCACCAGCCTCTGGGCAATCACTCCAAAGAGGGAATCTGCTAACAGATAACTTTCCACTCCCATATCCATCAGACGGGTGACGGCACCTGCAGAACTGTTGGTATGTAAGGTGGAAACCACCAGGTGTCCGGTGATGGAAGCCTGCACCGCAATGGAAGCTGTCTCTCCATCTCGAATCTCACCTACCATAATAATATCCGGGTCCTGTCGCAAAATGGAACGGAGGGCACTGGCAAAGGTCAATTCCGCTTTGGGGTTTACCTGTACCTGATTGATGCCGTTAATATTTGCCTCCACCGGGTCCTCTACTGTGATAATATTAACATCTTCTCTATTTAGTTCATGTAAAACAGTATATAAAGTGGTGGTCTTACCACTACCGGTAGGACCTGTTACCAATAAAATTCCATTGGGATTTTTCAGAAGATTATCAAAATCCTTTTCATCCTGCTCCGATAAACCCAACTCGCTTTTGTCCTTGGCCAGGGCATTTTTCTGGGCAAGACGCATAACACATTTTTCCCCGTACACAGTGGGCAAAACAGAAACACGGACATCATAATCATTGTGATCCACCGTCATGGAAATGCGTCCATCCTGAGGTTTTCTCTTTTCTGAAATATCCATACCGCCTACGATTTTGATTCGGGCAATCAGTGCCGGCAACATCTCAATATCATAACGGAAACGCTCATGTAACACACCATCAATACGGAAACGAACCCGCACTGCTTTTTCCAATGCCTCAATATGAATATCACTGGCTCCCTGTCTGGCAGCCTGCTCCAACATTGAGCGCACCAAAAGAACGACTGGAGAATTGTCCACCCGCTGATTATTAATGGTAATTTCTTCGATTTCGTCTTCTTTGTGCTCCTGTTTGAAACGCTCTACTGCCTGAGCAGTCTCAGCATCTGCATAATATCGGTCCAATGCAGTGTCAATATCAAACTTGGTGGCAATGAGAGGCTCCGCCTGAAGTCCGGTAATAATGGAAAATTCATCCATAGCCGCCATATCCATGGGATCTGACATA
>JALELK010000016.1 GCA_022768745.1 Lachnospiraceae bacterium | reverse complement strand
TTGCATTCTGCACATCCGTTGCTCTTCTTGACTGCTCAACGTACTTTGTAAATACAGGAGCAAGTACTGCAACCAACACAATCATGATGGCGATAACAACAATCAATTCCACCAATGAAAATCCCTTATTGTTTTTCTTTTCTCTTCTTTTCATACTTTTTCACCTCATAAAATATTTTTTATATCTTAAAGACCCGTCCCCTATTCACAGGCCTCTAATTCAACGTTACAGATTTCCCATGTTGGAGTACATAGAAATCATAGGTGCCATGCAAGCCGCAATAACAATACCCACCAGAGCTGCCATAATCAAAATAATCATAGGCTCCAAAGCCGCCATCACTGTCTGGGTGGTCATCTCCACCTCGGTGTCATAGTAATCTGCCAGTTTGGTAAGCATGTCCTCCAGTTCACCGGTCTCCTCCCCAATGCCAATCATATGGGACACCATAGGCGGATACAAGCCGGATTTTTTCAGGGATGAGGATAGGGTCATACCCTCCCGCACATCCACAACCGCCTGTTCCAATGCTCGTTTATACAATTCATTGCCCACGGTCCGAGCTGTCAGACGAAGACCATCCACCAAAGGCATTCCGGAATAAATCAAAGTACTTAAAGTCCGGGCAGTCAGTGAGCTTATGGTTTTTATTTTTAATTTTCCAAAGAGAGGAACACTGATTGCCATACGACCTGCTGCCAGTTTGCCGTCCTCTGTATTTTTATAGGCTTTGCCCACAGCCACCACCATAACGATAATCGCCAACAGCACATACCAGTAATGGGTCATAAAATCACTGGCATTCATAACTGCTAACGTAATCCCCGGCATTTCCACATCCATAGATGCAAACATATCCGCATAGGAAGGTACCACCTTAATCAACATAATCACAACCACCACCAGGGCTACCACTGCAACCATCACCGGATAGATGGCTGCCTTTTTCATCATACCTTCCGTCTTTTCTGCCTTTTCAAAATGGTCTGCCATCCTGGAAAAAGTAACATCCAATTTACCTGCCGCCTCTCCGGCGGTCACCATATTAATCATCAACTCCGGGAAAATCTTTTTATGCTTGCGCATGGCATCCGCCAAAGTTTCACCCTGCATAATGTCCTCCTGGACTTTGCGAAGGGCTCTGGCAAGATGTTTGTTTTCCGTCTGGTCTGCTAACATCTCCAAGGCTGTCACAATGGTGATTCCCGCAGACAACATACTAACGAACTGTCTGCAGAACACGCTCAAATCCCTGCTGGTTGCCACCTTGCCAATGGAAATATCAATTTCCTTATTGAAAATATTTGCCGGTACCAACTTCGTGGGATACAAATCCTGAAGCCTAAGTTTTTCCAAAGCGAGAGTTTCATTCTCTGCCAGGACATTGCCCTTGACCCGTTTTCCCGCCTCGTTCATGGCCACATAGGTAAACTCTGCCATGACTTCCTCCTTTTATCAATACATCCGAACCCTCTGTGCCATATGCACCGGATCCTGTGAAAAATTAATCGCCGTCTCTGAAGAAATCATATTTCTCATATACAAATCATAAATGGCATCATCCATAGTAATCATCCCCTCTTTTTTACAGGTCTGCATAGTAGATGGAATCTGAAATGCCTTGCCCTCTCGAATCAGGTTTCGCACTGCCTGATTTGCCAACATAATCTCGAAAGCCGCCACTCGTCCGTTGCCTCCCTGGAGAGGTAACAACTGCTGGGCCACAACTCCCTCAATCACCGATGCCAGCTGGACACGAATCTGCTGCTGCTGATATGGCGGAAATACATCCACAATACGGTCAATGGTAGCTGCTGCACTGTTGGTATGCAAGGTAGAGAAAACCAGGTGTCCTGTCTCAGCTGCTGTAATAGCTGTGGAGATGGTCTCCAAATCTCGCATCTCTCCCACCAGAATAACATCCGGGTCCTGACGCAAAGCCGCTCTAAGGGCATTGGCATAACTCTGGGAATCATAGCCGATTTCCCTTTGCAACACCATGGATTTTCCGTGCTTATGTAAATACTCCACCGGGTCTTCCAGTGTAATAATGGTCTTGGAATAGGTTTTTGCAATCTGTCCGATGAGAGCTGCAAGGGTGGTGGACTTACCACTACCGGTGGCTCCGGTCACTAAAACCAGTCCTCTCTTTTTGTTGGCAAACTCCATCACCGTATTGGGCAAACCGATTTTTACCGGGTCAGGCACATCAAAGGATAAAATACGAAGTGCCATGGCATAGGTGCCTCTCTGTCGGAACACGTTCAGACGAAGTCGGCTGAATCCCGGAACGGAATAGGCAAAGTCCAACTCCCCCATCTCTTTTAATTCTGCCAACTGCTCTTCGGTCAGCATCACCTTTAACATTTCATCTATTTCAAAGGGTTTAAAAAAAGCAGTCTGGGAGGGAACCAACTCCCCATCCACGCGATACATTACCGGGCTGGCCGGTGCCAAATGCACATCGGAAGCCGATAAATCCGTAGCCTCTTTTAACACATCCACCAGACGACTTAACCGCTGGTCACTCTCTAACGCCTGATTTTCTTCCATCTCTGTCTCCTATTCGTTTTCAAATGAAATACGAAGCATCTCATTCATAGATGTCACGCCCTGCAACACCAGATTTGCCGCACTGTGCTGTAGGGTGCGCATACCCTCACCGATTGCCACATCTCTGATTTCATCGGTAGACGCTCCCTGATGAATGGCATTTTTTACTCCTGGGGTAACTCGCAAAATCTCATATACACCGATACGTCCTGCGTAACCGGTCTGGGAACATTTGTCACAGCCACAGGGCTCATATATGGTGACATGTTCTTTTTCATCCGCTCCCAGATACTTCTTGTCCGAGTCGCTGGCTTCCACCGGTTTTTTACAAACAGGGCAAAGTCTTCGCACCAGTCTCTGGGCAATGACTCCAAACAAGGAATCCGACAACAGATAACTCTCCACTCCCATATCCATCAAACGGGTGACTGCACCTGCGGAACTGTTGGTATGCAAAGTGGAAACCACCAGATGTCCGGTAATGGAAGCCTGTACCGCAATAGAAGCTGTCTCCCCATCACGAATCTCACCTACCATAATAATGTCCGGATCCTGACGCAAAATAGAACGGAGGGCACTGGCAAAAGTCAGTTCTGCCTTTGGATTAACCTGTACCTGATTGATACCGTTGATATTTGCCTCCACCGGGTCTTCTACAGTGATGATGTTGACATCCTCTTTGTTTAATTCGTGTAAAACTGTATATAACGTGGTGGTCTTACCACTTCCGGTAGGTCCTGTAACCAATAAAATTCCGTTTGGATTTTTCAGGAGATTGTCAAAATCTCTCTCGTCCTGTTCTGACAATCCCAACTCGCTTTTGTCCTTGGCCAGAGCATTTTTCTGGGCGAGACGCATTACGCATTTTTCCCCATACACCGTAGGCAAAATAGAAACACGGACATCATAATCGTTGTGGTCCACTGTCATAGAAATACGTCCGTCCTGAGGCTTTCTCTTTTCAGAGATATCCATACCACCTACAATCTTGATGCGAGCAATCAACGCCGGCAACATCTCGATATCGTAGCGGAAACGCTCATGTAACACGCCATCGATACGGAAACGCACCCGCACCGCTTTTTCCAATGCCTCAATATGAATATCACTGGCTCCCTGTCTGGCAGCCTGCTCTAACATTGAGCGCACCAAAAGAACGACTGGAGAATTGTCCACCCGTTGATTATTAATGGTGATTTCTTCGGTTTCGTCTTCCTTGTGCTCCTGTTTGAATCGTTCTACCGCCTGAGCAGTCTCAGCATCTGCATAATATCGGTCCAATGCAGTGTCAATATCAAACTTGGTGGCAATGAGAGGCTCCGCCTGAAGTCCGGTAATAATGGAAAATTCATCCATAGCCGCCATATCCATGGGATCTGACATA
>JALELK010000011.1 GCA_022768745.1 Lachnospiraceae bacterium | reverse complement strand
ATTTTTGGAGGAATTATGAGCAGTATTGCAGGATATTTTTCCCAGGAATGCAGACAGGAAGCCCGTCTTGCATCTCTGGAACAGATTGCAGACCAAATGCTAAAAAGTCTTTCCCACAGAGGTCCGGACGGCGCTTATCGTATGAGTTCCCCGGACGGCATCCTTATGGGAAATCTTCTCATTACAGATGAATCCGGTTCTACCATTGTGCCCACCCAGGGAAAGGGTGCTCTGTCCCATCTTTACATCACTATGGAGGACGGCATCTACAACTATGACCAGCTGTGCAGTCAATTAGAAGGTCAGAACATCAGCACAAAAAATCTCAGTCACCCGGAAATTCTTTTATATCTCTATCACCTTTACGGAGAGCGGTTTGCCACAATCCTACAGGGAGGCTTTGCCATTGCCATCGCCGACACCCGGCTTCACAAGGTGGTACTGTTTCGAGACCCTCTTGGGGTAAAACCCCTTTTTTATCACCATGAGAAAGAACGGTTTTTATTTGCCTCTGAAATCAAAGGTCTCCTGGCCTGTCCCGGTGTTAAAGCAACCATGGATATTCAGGGCATGCATCAGGTATTCTCCCTGGGTCCTGCCCATGTTCCAGGTACCACCATGTATCAGGACATTTATGAGGTACGTCCCGGAAGATGCATCACCTATACCGGGCAAGGGCTCAGTGAAAGTACCTTCTGGCATCTGCAGGCCACCCGTCACGAGGAAAACTACGAGGAAACCATAAAGCATGCCGGTTACCTTCTCACAGATGCCATGCACCGGCAGTTCCACTCTGAGGCTTCCCCCTGCTGCCTGCTATCCGGAGGATTGGATTCATCCTTAATTACTGCTTTGGCTGAAAACGAGTCCAAAGAGAAGTTAAAAACTTTTTCCTTCGATTTTACCGACAGCAGTACTTACTTTTCCGCCAACTCCTTCCAGCCCAGTCTGGACCGACCTTATGTCATCCAGATGGCAGGACATTTCCACACAGACCACACCTTTTTAGAGTGTAGCGCAAAAACCCAGGCCAGCTATCTATCTCAGGCCGTTATCGCCCAGGATGGTCCCTGTATGGCAGACATCGCCTCTTCTCTGATTTACTTCTGTTCCCAGGTAGCAAAGCACTCCAAAGTAGCCTTTACCGGCGAGTGTGCCGACGAGCTGTTCTGCGGCTATCCCTGGTACCACAGAAAAGAGATGCAAGATGCTAACACCTTCCCCTGGGCTATGGACCTTTCCCCAAGAAAGATGCTCCTGAAAGATTCCTTTCTGGATAAACTTCAGATGGATGCCTATGTGAAAAATGTCTACGAAAACTGTTGCAATCAGGTGTCCTATCTTTCGGAAGACACCGCCGCCAACAGGAATCATCGCCGTCTTTTTGTACTTACCACGCAATTTTTTATGCAGACATTAGTTGACCGGATGGACAGAGCTGCCGCTATTACCGGGATTCAGGCGATTTGTCCCTTCTGTGACATCAGGCTGGCTGAATATCTTTATAATGTACCTTGGGAAATGAAGGCGAAGGACGGCGAAGTGAAACATGTCCTTCGGGAGATCGCAAAGCCCCTTCTTCCGGACTCTATCACCCAGCGCAAAAAAAGTCCCTATCCCAAAAACTACAACCCACAATATGAGCAAATCTTATGTCAGGAAATGCTCCACATCCTACAACACCCCGGCCATCCTATCCGAGATTTTCTGGACCCGGAAAAAACCATTCAGTTCTGTCACGCTGCCAAGGACTATGGCAAACCCTGGTATGGTCAGTTGATGGCAGGCCCACAGCTTCTGGCCTACTACCTCCAGACCGACTTCTGGCTCCGCCACTACCACGTAGACTACACCCTTTAAACCTCTTCGGGCCCTCACCGGGTCCGGGGGATTGTCCCCAGGCTGGGTTGCGGCTGTGCCGGGCTCAGGGGCGGGGGGCTTTCACCGATTACACACCCCTCTCCCTTAGAACAGAATGCTACTTTCTTCTTATGGGGAACAGTTCCTTTTCTGGATACTGTCTTTTTCCGGCTTCGACTATGTCGCCAAGATGTCCGGCTGTCTGCGGATGTTGCGGCGTATTCCTTCTAGTCTGCCTAGGGGATCACTTTTTCAAACCTTATTTCACGTCCCCAGTCGAAACTCGCTTGTAATTTGAGTTCGAGAAATTTCTTCTTATAGCTCATACAGTCGACCTGGGGACGTGTGTTTTAAAAAGGTGCTCCCCAAGGCAGTCACGAAGAAAACGAAAGCAAATCCGCAAGCAGACGAACATCACCAGCGACATTGTCGAACCTAAAAAAGACAGGATAAATAACCGAAAGGAACTGTCCCCATTTAGAAGAAGAGTATTCAGTGACAGGGAGAGGGGTGTGTAATCGGTGAAAGCCCCCCGCCCCTGAGCCCGGCACACGCCTCTACTGGAGAATGGGTTGTATCTGCCGTCCCTTCATAGCTTCCTCGATAGTGTCCGGAATCAGATTGGTTTTGGCAATCATAGAACTGGGTTTTGCCTTGAAATTGTCCTGCCCAAAGGGGACAAAGTAGATGTTTTTCATGTACATCAGATTGCCGATATTTTTGAAATTGATTCCTAATGCATCATTGGTGGAAATTGAGATTACCAGGGGGCGATTGTTTCGCAGATGGGCCTTTGCCGCCATGAGAACCGGTGAGTCTGAGATTCCTGCCTGAAGTTTTGCCAAGGTGTTTCCGGTACAGGGGGCGATAACCATCACGTCCAGAAAATTGTTGGGACCGATAGGTTCCGCCTGGCTGATAGAGCGTATGCCTTCGTTCATGGTGATGTCCACCACATCCTGCACAAAATCCGCTGCCCTTCCGAATCTGGTATCTGTGTTTAAAGTCTGATAGGAAAAAATAGGGATGACATTTGCTCCCAATTCCATCAGATGTCGTATCTCCTTCTTTATTTTTTCGTGGGTACAAAATGATCCGGTGATTCCGAATCCAATGGTGTATTTAGAAAAATCCATTTTTGTCCCTTTCCTTTATGACATCCATTTTGCTGATTGTGGCTTATAGCCAAAGGGCATGGCTTCCAAAAGAATCTCGCCGCTGGTTTTGGGAGAATAAATTCCCGGCAGACCCAAGGCGTGTTTATACTGTATTCCCCGTTTTTTGCAGTAGTCGAAGTCGCAACCTCCGGGACTGGATGCAATATCCACAATTACCGCATCCGGTGAAAGTTTATCAATTTCCTTTTGGGTGATTACCAGGGCCGGTATGGTATTGACTATGGCATCCACAGATTCATAGGGGATTTCTGCGTCCATAGGATAGTCCCGAAAACCAAAGTAATGGGCTAGGGATAACGCTTTTTCGCTTCGGGCAACCACAGAAACCATAGCCCCCATACAGTAAAGTTTTTCTGCAATAGGCTTTCCGCAGTTACCAAATCCCATTACAATGACATGGGCTCCCTCCATATTTACCGGCATAAGCCTGCTGAGTTCTGCCACAGTACCTTCCGCTGTTGCAATGGCATTTTTTCTTGCCACATCCTTATCCTTCAGCACATCCACCCAGGGTATCTTTAATTCCTCCAGCAATTGTGTTAATACCTCAGGGAATACACCACCTAAACACAATTCTATTTTCTCTCTGTGCTTTTTGATGCAGTTTTGCAACCATTTCTGATTTTTCACCCTATGAATGGGAACCGGCAAAATCAAAACATTGGCATTCCCCATATCCTCATCTTCCTGTTCCCAGGTTTTTACCGGGTAACCCTTTTTTCTGAGGATATCTGCCATATAGATTTGTCTGCCTTCCACCACCAGAATACCGATGATTTTGTCTTTCTCGATCACTTCCATAAGCCACCTCCTGATTTATCTTATGCAAGGGGGTGTCGGGTGGTTCTTTAAAGAATAAACAAAAAATGCCAGCACATAATGTACTGACATTTCATAAATTACAACTTTTTCTATATAAATCAGATTTAGAGCTTCCTCTTCCCAAATCCCAGAAGATTAGTAGGTCAAAATCTCCACACCGCTCTCTGTAACAGCCACCTGATACTCCCACTGGGCAGAAGGCTCTCCATCCAGCGTATACACTTCCCATCCGTTTTCCTGATCGGTGTATATTTTCTGGGTTCCGGCGTTCACCATAGGCTCAATGGTAAAGGTCATTCCGGGAACCAGAAGCATTTCCTCTCCACGATTTGTGTGATAGCCTATCCAAGGTTCCTCATGGAACTCTAGACCACATCCATGTCCTCCGATTTCCCGGACAACAGTGTAGCCATTTTTCGTGGCGTGTTCCATTACCACTGCTCCTAAATCTCCCATAAAGCCCCATGGCTTTACTTCCTTCAATGCCAAATCGCAACACTCTTTGGTGACCTGAATCAACTTTTTCTTTTCTTCACTGACTTCTCCAATGCAGAACATTCTGGAAGAGTCAGAGTAATATCCGTTTAAAATCGTGGAACAATCCACATTGATGATATCCCCCTCCTGAAGAATTACATCTTCTGACGGAATACCGTGGCAAACCTGATCGTTCACCGAGGTACAAACGCTCTTTGGAAATCCCTCATAATTCAAAGGTGCCGGGATACCACCCATATCTCTTGTAACCTTGTCTACAATATCATCAATCTCCTGGGTACTCATACCCGGTCCGATTTTCTTTGCCACCTCATCTAAGCAGGCAATATTAACCTTGGCACTCTGCCGGATTCCTTCAATCTGCTCCGGAGTTTTAATAATTTCTCTGGGAGGAACAATGCATCCCTCCAAAGCGTATCGCTCAATTTTTCGGTCCAATGCCTCATGGCACTGCTTGTACTTTCTTCCGGATCCGCACCAACACGGGTCATTTCTTCCAATTTTCATTTCATTCACTTTCTTTCTTATTATATCCATTAACATAGTTTGGTTTACCGTGTTGAAGAGAGATATCTCCTACCACAATTTTATCCCAAATCTTATGATTAATTTCTACCTTTTGTTTTTCAAGCCATTTTTGATAATAAGCACCGTCCCACTGATAGGACGCATAGCTGTGCCCCTTTTTCTTTGCCAACTGCATCTGATATTTCTCCGCAATGGCCTTCCGGCGCATAGCCTCCACCACAAATTCATCAGATACCGGCAGATTTTCCTTCTGCTCATCCAACAAATCCATCCAGAAATCCATCACTGTATTGCGGTATTGCTGTTCCTCTTCTCCATTCAAGGTGATGTCGTTCTCTACCGCCTTTTGATAATAAAGCTCATCGTGTATAGCCATATTTATAATATTTTCTTTTGCCTGGGCCTGAATAAACACACCATCCACATGGAGGTTCCAATAATCTTTTGTATTCTCAGGGTTGTAAATCTGCGCTTGTTTTTCCACTTCCCTCTCCTGATAGAGAATGTAAAATCCCAGGTCACACATCTTTCTCTCCTGACCATTGGCTACAAAAGCCGTTTCCTGCAGGCAATCCCGGTAGTCCAGTTTCTGTTTACTTTTCCAACTATAAAAGCCTGCAACCACAAGCCCCACGCCTAGTGCAACGACTATGGCTATTTTGATTCCTTTTTTCATCTCTATAATACTCTTCGGATGGTTCTGATGGAACGACAATTTGCCGCCCTGTTATTGGTTATTCCTGCGGCAGAGGACTGGGCCTCCACAATACAGCCATTTCCTGCATAAATCGCCACATGGCCAACTCCGGCCTTTGGCTCATACACAATGATGTCTCCCGCCTGCATATTGTTATAACTTACCTCCTGCCCAACAGAAGCAAAAGCCCCGGAATACCTAGGCACGGAGATACCAAAATTAGCATACACCAGATTTACAAATCCTGAACAGTCGCATCCGTTGGTAAGGCTGTTTCCGCCCCACACATAAGGATTGCCTACAAACTGGTTGGCAAATGCTACCACGGCCGAACCACTCACTCCGGTGCTTGGTGTTGGATTCAGGTTCTGGTTTGTACCAGTGGAACCTCCACCGCCGCCGCTATTTCCGCCACCGCCAGGCACAACCACCTGAGCCTGCTGACGTCTCGCCTCTTCCTGTGCTGCCTTTAACTCTTTATCGATAGTGGCTTTCTCCAACTTTTTAGAAGAAACCAACGCACTCAACTCGGACTTTTGATTTTCCAACTGACTTTCTGAAGCAACCAGTTCTTTCTTTTCCGCCTCCAAACCAATTTTCATATCTTCCACTTCCTGTTTGATAGCTTCATAGCTGTCAAGAAGCTCCCGATCATAGGAATGCACCGCATTGACATATTCCAGACGATTGAGAAAATCCGCTATACTTCCGGACTCTAAAAGAATCGACAGCACACTCTCATCACTGTTCTCATACATAAACTGTATGCGGAGCTTCATATCTGCATACTGCTTGTCCACTGCTTTTTGCGCTTCCTTTAAAGCCTCCTCAGCATCTGAAATTTCCTGTTGTTTCTGTTCGATTTCAGCCTGAAGAGATGCAATAGAAGAGATAACGGAAGACAGTTCCGAATCCAATCCCTGCAATTCTTTGTCTATATTCTGCTGGTCCTTTTGAATCTCCCCTACAGAACGTGCCGCCTGAACCGGCTGGGGCTGGGCAAAAATCATTGCCCCGATTAACGCCAGTGATACAGTTGTTTTAAACCATTTATTTATTTTCTTCGGTGGAATCATTTAAAAATCCTCCTCTGTTTTTGCATATTAACACTTTTATATTATCGGTTGTTTTTTCTTTTTTTTCAACCCATAAACAAAACTCTTGCGATGGAAATTTATAACATCCCCATCGCAATTTATTTTACAGGCAGATATGTTTCATTACCAAAAGCTTCTGTCCCGCACTGACTGTCTCTCCGCTCAGCTGGTTTGTCTCCATCAATTCCTGCTTGGTGGTGTGAAAACGTTTTGCAATGTCCCAAAGATCGTCTCCTGTTTTCACCACGTATCCTATCATCCCCGGTTGTTTTTGCAGATAATCCAAATCCAGGGGTTCCTCCACTAAATCGTCGGGAACCATCCACTCTTCCCTGTGAAATGCCATAAGCTGAAGTCCGATTTCTCCCCGACACATTATGTTTGAACCATCAATCAGAGAACACTGCAGCCGATACAAGGATGCATCCACATCAATAAGATCCCCTTCCACAATTCCTCCGGCTTCCACCTCTCCGGAAAAGGGAACGGAAAACTTTGCACATGCCAGAGGCGCGGTCTCCTCTGTAGTCAGATATAAAACCTCCACATTACAATCACCACTCACATGGATACTTCCATCCACAGCTTTCACATCCCGCAAACGCACTTCTCCCTGACCATTGCAAAGATACAATGCCTCTTTTCCCTCAGCCAGTCCCCAGGTTTTTTCCACGGAGAGCTGGGCCTGATTTTTCATAGCCATCTGCCACATATCTTCCCTATGACGATGCACCTGCAATTCTCCCGTCATACAATAGGCATCTTCCAGAAGCTGTACCGTCTCTTCCTGCCATACCGTCACTTCCAATTCCACAAAGCATTCCGCTGCCAGATTTCGCAGTTCTCCGTCCAAATCCTCCCTGGCTTCCAGAGAGGTCTGTGTGGATAGAATCTTTACCTGATAAAATCCGTCGCTTCCCGGAATTTCACACCCAATCCGATCTGTCACCGGCACACTGGTTTCATACCAGTCAAGCCCTCCCTTCTGGGTTTGGAACAACACAAAAATGCACATCATGGCTGACATCTCTACGCCCTCTCCACTCTGACGCATTGCCATCTGTTCCAGACAGACATCCTGCCACAAAACACTTTCCATATTGTCCTTTTCCTTGGGAATGGATATTTCCTGCTTCACCCTCATACGGTCCCGCTTCTGCTCCACCAATTTTAAAACAGTGCGCTCCTGCTCTCTAATCTGATACTGGGTAGGATAATCCGTAACTACCGGCAACTCTGTCTCCTGAGAACCTGCCACGGAGACGTTGACATCCACCAGTCCCCGGAGAGAAAGTTTTCTGGAATTAATCACCACCACACCCATATCCTCCACCTGGGTACTCACCATCACATTGTCTGTAGCTGACAATCCATCCACGTTCACTCTCTCCCGAAAAGGAATATTTCCTCTGAGGCAGTCCACCTGTCTGTCATTCCCCTCTCCCTGATAAAGCACATCAAAGGTCAACTTTCCCTGGAGTGTGACATGATCCTCCTCCGGCGTTATCTCTTCCAAATAGACACAGCCCTTACTTTTAATAATGTTCAATATATCCGGCTTATACTCCGGCAGGTTATAATCATCCTCCATTACCAGTTGGGCAAATGATGTAATGGGTGTTTTATTTTTATGTATGACTCTTTTTTCTAATTCCATAATCCGTCCCCAATTTTTATTCTATCTCATTGTATGATTGTCTCTCCGGATTTATGCAACAGAAAAGGACCGGATGTAAAACACCCGGCCCTCACTTTTAACTAACAAAGCTTCATTCGAATCTCTTTTGTAATAATGTCTGTATAACTAAATGACAAAAGCTGTGACGGTCTCTCCTCTGTGTCGTCCGTCAGAATAGTGAATACACTAGGATAGGCTTCCTGAATGATTCCTTCCTGAATGTCCACTTTGTTACGACCTTTGTCGAGCTGGATAACAACTTTGCTTCCGCACTGCTGCTTCACTGAAGCCCGAACTTTATCGAAATCTGAATGTTCCATGAACAAATTTCCTCCTGGATACTGTTTCGTCCCGCGAAACACATCTGCTATATTGTAGCACTTTTCCACGTTACTGTCAAAGATTTTATTTGAACACCACCTGTTTATCCATAGCCTCCATCTTGACAACCACATATGGAGTTGTGGCCTTCTCAATCACATCCTGTCCCTCCTTAGGGCCGGTTATCTCCGTATCAAACACCAGCGTATGCTCCGTCACATACATCTCCTTTACCGAAATATTAAACCCACTGCTGTTACGCTTTCCGTACCCCTTTGCCACATACAAATACTCCCCATCCTCATAGGACAGCTGAAACTCCTTATCCTTCAGATTTTTTATCTCATCCGCCAACTCCTGGGGCACATCTTCCGGACACATCACCGTATATTCCACATCCGAAATTTTCTTCTCCTTCTCATAAGCACTGCATCCCTGCAACATCCCCAAAAGGCATCCCACCACCAGCAACGCACAAATTTTTTTCTTCATGGATTCACCACTTCTCTTTTGCATCCATTCTATGAAATAGAATCAATTTTATGCACCGGGGAAGTTGGTTGGGGGCGGGGGCTTTCTCTTTCAGGGGCATCTCCCTGTCACAGAATACACTTCTTCTAAATGGGGACAGTTCCTTTCGGTTATTTATCCTGTCTTTTTTAGGTTCGACAATGTTGCTGGTGATGTTCGTCTGCTTGCGGATTTGCTTTCGTTTTCTTCGTGAATGCCTTGGGGAGCATCTTTTTTAAGCACATGTCCCCAAGTCGACTGTGTGAGCTAAGTATATAAATTTCTTGTATTGAAAGTACAAGCGAGTTTCGACTGGGGACATGAAATAAGGTTTGAAAAAGTGCTCCCCTAGGCAGACTAGAAGAAATACGCCGCAACATCCGCAGACAGCCGGACATCCTGGCAACACAGTCGAAGCCGGAAAAAGACAGTATCCAGAAAAGGAACTGTTCCCCATAAGAAGAAAGTAGCATTCTGTTCTAAGGGAGGTGCCCCTGAAAGAGAAAGCCCCCGCCCCCCAACCAACTCCCCGGTGCATAAAATCGTCTACAAAAAATTGGGAAAAATGATAAGTTGTTTTTTGAGTGATTTTGATTTATGATGAAAAAAACGTATGTAATGGAGGGTATTACTATGCGATCACTTGGAGCAATTGTTTTTGCTGTTTTGTTTTTGGTGTTGGGATTGCCATTATTGGGATTGGAATGGCTTTACACCAAGATAAATAAGAAGGGAGCAGATATTTCCAGTCTGAGAATTGTGCAGTGGGCTTTTAAGACCATTATTGCCATCAGCGGTACAGAGGTTATTGTCAAGGGCGAAGAAAATGTGATTTCTAACCGTTCTGTTTTATATATCGGTAACCACCGCAGTATTTTTGATGTGCTGATTGGCTATTCTCACTGTCCTACCAGAACCGGATTTATCGCGAAAAATTCCATTGAGAAGATTCCGATTTTACGAATTTGGATGGAGCGACTTTACTGTCTGTTTTTGGACCGTTCCAATCCGCGAGACGGGCTTCGGGTGGTATTGACTGCCATCGAATACATTAAAAAGGGGATTTCTATTTTTGTTTTTCCTGAGGGAACCAGAACCAGAAACGGAGAGATGTCTCCTTTTAAAGAGGGAACCTTTAAAATCGCCACTAAGACCAACTGTCCCATTATTCCGGTAGCTTTTTCAAACACCGAGGACATCTTCGAGGGACATTTCCCTTGGGTCAAGAAGACAAGGGTTGTAATGCATTACGGCAAACCGATTTATTTGGATGATCTTACTCCTGAGGAGAGAAAGCATGTCGGAGCATATACTCAGAAAGTGATTGTGGAAATGTTGGAAGAAGATAAAGACCTTTTCTAGAATTCTTATTTTATGACTTAAAAAAGACGGCCTCTCAACGGGTCGTCTTTTTCTGTCTATGATGTGATTTGGTCCATTAGGGACAGACCTACGGACCATTAGGGACAAGTCTACAGGCCATTAGTATCCGTCCCTAATGAGCTAACTACTTCCGGGAAGTTCATAAAGTGGGAGGCTTTCACCAAAATGGTGTCACCTTTTTCCACGATTTTCAAAAGGGCCTCTGTCATCTCCTCCTTTGTGTCATAGGAGAAGGTCCGGGTTCTGCCGTTACAGTCCGCCACTGCCTTGGACATTTCTTTTGAGAGTTCGCCTGCAGTAAACAGCAAATCGATATCGTTCTTTACCACTGCTTCTCCCACTTGGTAGTGGAGTTTTCTCTCGTCGTCTCCCAATTCACCCATATCGCCTAAAACTGCAATTTTGCGCCCTGATGCATGGCTCAGCACCTCGAGGGATGCCGCCATAGAGACGGGATTGGCATTGTAACAATCATCGATAATCACCATACCATTGGCATGGATAAAGTTGTTTCGTCCACTGATGGTTGCCGCCTGCTGCACCCCGGCCACAATCTCCTCTTTCGTAAGTCCCAACCGTTCTCCTGCTGCCATAGCCGCGAGAGCATTGTACACGTTATGTTTGCCGGGAATGGATATGGTCACCTTCTCACTCCACCTAGGACCGGAGAGTGTAGCTGTAACGCCTGTCAATCCGCTGTGGATATCTTCCCCGCGATATTCCTCCTGCTCCAAACCATAAAAATGTGTCTCCATACCAAGGGTATCTGCCTGCTGCAGTTTGTCATCATCTCCATTTAAAATCACAACACCATCCTTTGGCATATGTTCAAACACTTCTGTCTTTGCCTTTAAAATCCCATCTCTGGTGCCCAGATTTTCCAGATGGCACAAGCCGATATTTGTCATAATCACCATATCCGGTTTTGCCATGGTTCCCAGTCTATGCATTTCCCCGAAATCGGAAATTCCCATTTCCACTACGGCCACCTGATGCTCCTCTTTCACCCGAAACAAAGTAAGTGGCAGACCAATTTCATTGTTGAAGTTCCCCTGGGTCTTCAACACAGAAAAGTGCTGTTCCAGAACCGATGCCACCATTTCCTTGGTGCTGGTCTTTCCCACACTGCCCACAATCCCAATCACATAGGCATCCATCTGCTCTCTGTAATAGGCAGCCAAACTCTTTAGCGCAGCTTCCGTATCCTCTACCAGAATATATGGTCCCGCCGGATTTTCCAGTTTGCGCTGGGACAAAACCGCCATTGCTCCTCTCTCAAAGGCATCCGGTATAAAGGTGTGTCCGTCTACTCTGGCTCCGATAATGGGAACAAAGAGAAAATCCTTTTCAATCTGTCGGTTATCTGTGACCACCCCCTGTAAAGTCCGGTGATCATCTGTATCATTCTCCGGTAAAAACAATTGCCCACCAACACTGTGGGCAACCTTTTCCAATGTCATATTTTTCATACGCTCATCCTTACTCCTTTAGAATCTCTCCAAGGAAATATCAATAATCTTCTGGCACAAATCCTCATAGGATACGCCAACCACTGCTGTCTCCTGAGGAAGCAGACTGGTAGGAGTCATTCCCGGAAGGGTATTTGCCTCCAGACAAAACATCTCGTCTTTGTCATTAATCAAAAAGTCCATACGGGAATAAGTTTCCAATCCCAAAGCCTTTACCACCATCTCTGCATACTGCTGCATCTGTTTTGTCAACTCCGGTGATATTTCTGCCGGACAAGTCTCCACTGCACTGCCTGCCGCATACTTATTTTTGTAATCATAAAATCCCTGTATCGGTGCAATCTCAATCACCGGAAGAGCCTTTCCCTCAATGACGCCTACAGAGAATTCTCTTCCCTGGATGTAATCCTCAACAATGACTTCCTCCTCCCAGGCGAAGGCATCATCCAGGGCCTTTTTATACTCATCCATATCGTGAACAATGGAAACACCGATGGAAGAACCGCCACATGCAGGCTTTACCACACAAGGGAAACGCAAGGGTTTCTGACCATTTTTTCTCTGGGCAATGTTAAGAGAAAAACCATCCGGGCAAGGAATGCCAAAGGCCTTAAAGAACACCTTGGATACTCCCTTATCCATGGCAATGGCGCTGCTCAAATATCCGTTACCGGTGTACTTGATGCCAAACAAATCAAAGGCCGCCTGCACCTTGCCGTTTTCCCCGTTTTCTCCGTGTAATGCCATAAACACCACATCTGCCATCTGGCAAATCTTAATCACATTAGGTCCGAAGAAGCAGTCTGACTGGTCCGCTCTGGAAGCCTTTACCGCTGCAATATCCGGTGCATCTGTAGGAATGTCCGATACCTCCACACTGCTCTCTTTGGCATGTTCAAAAATATCATCTACATTCTGTTCATGATCTCCATAACCTAAAAATACATCTAACAATAACACCCGGTGTCCGCGATTTCTCAGGGCTTTTGCCACCATATCTCCCGATTTAAAAGAAACATCTCTTTCGGTGCTGAGTCCTCCGGCCAAAACTACGATATCCATAAAACAAAATCTCCTTTTGTAATCATTTTTCATCTTCGGATTGTATTATATCACAATTTATTCCCGGGAAAATCCCTTAATTACAAAATTAACAATTCTTTCTGTTCGTAATAAAAGCGGCATCCGCCCATGCCCAGTACCGTGTATTGAGGCATCTGCAGATACAGCTGCTTCAACAAAAGATTTTCTCTGTAGTAATTTTCCCTGTCCTCCATAGCCTTGGAAATCTCCATCTTTACCTGCAACAAATGCAAAAAAAGATTGATACCTCCCTCCCGATGAGACAGGGCAGAGGCTTTTTTCAAATACTCTCCCGCTTCCTCCAGTTTTCCCATGTTCAAAAGGCAGACAGCAATGTTGTTACAGATGATGCCCTTTGTTTTCCAGCTTCGCTTTTTTATAAAAGCATCTCCCTCTGTCTGCCGATATAAAAAAGCAAAAATCTGGCACGCCCGCTCATACTCCTGCTGCCACATATAACCTATGGCAAGATTATTCAGAATCCACATTTCCACCCAGTCCCCACGCAGAACGTCCAGTCGTCCCCAGGCAATCCGCAAATCTGTATCCTCCCGCCACCCCGGTCTTCCCATCTCCAAAATCTGAAGACACCTGTTCACATAATCCTGTCTGCTGGCTCCGCACATTTCATAGCAGACCAATTTACTCATTTCAAAAAATTGGGTGAGTTTTCTGTCACCCCCCTCTAACAAATCTTCCATCTCCCCAAGTAAGTCCTTCATCCGATCCACCTGACGGTATTCTATTGCCTCTATAATCTCCTCCTTTATCCGCTCCCGCTGATACTCTATGGGAGACAAAAAATGGGCATAAGAATAGTCAGGCCCGTCCAGACGTTCCATTAACAACTGAAATGTACGCCGGGACGGAACCTGACTTCCATTCTCTATTCTTGACAAAGTGCTGGGAGAACATATCCCCTCCGACAGCCTCTCCTGTGTCAACCCCCTTTCCAGGCGAACCCGTCGAATTTCTTCACCAAAAATAACTTCTCTCATAATTTAAAATTCCGGTTCAATTAATCCGTATGTATTTCCCTTTCTCTTGTATACTACATTTACCTCTTCTGTCTCTGCGTTCAGGAAAACGAAGAAATTATGTCCTAAGAGTTCCATCTGTACACATGCATCCTCCGGATACATAGGTTTGATACCAAATCTCTTGGAACGGATAATACGAATCTCATCATCGTCCTCTTCATATTCCTTAGATAAGAAATCTTCCGCAAAAAACTTCTCTGCATTCTGCTGTTTGGTCACAATTTTGTTGCGGTACTTTTTCAACTGACGCTCAATGGTCTCAACTACCACATCAATGGAAATATACATATCATTGCTAACCTGCTCTGCTCGAATAACGCTTCCCTTAACAGGTATTGTCACCTCTATTTTCCGCCTCTCCTTCTCCACACTCATAGTAACATTTACTTCCGTCTCCGGTGTGAAGTATTTTTCCAATTTGGAAAGTCTCTCTTCCACTGCCTCCTTCAGTCCTGGTGTAAGTTCAATGTTTTTTCCTGTGATCGTAATTCTCATGATGCCCATCCCCTTTATACATTTATTTGATACCTAGGAATATCATAGGTTAATTATAACATATTTCCCTATTCAGACAAGTAGTTTTCAGAAAATATTTA